>NZ_JBHVVI010000079.1:0-43836 GCF_042883685.1 Kitasatospora sp. NPDC058190 | reverse complement strand
GCTGTTGAGTTCTCAAGGAACGGACGCTTCCTTCGGACCGCCTTCCAGCGGGCCCTCCGGGCGCTTCGTTCTTTCGTGTTTCCAGCTTATCAGATCTTCTCGGCCGTTCTTACCGGCTTCGTTTTCTCTGAATTCCCGCTGGCGGGATTTCCTTCAAACTTCGCTCCGAAGCTTATCAAAGCTTTCGGTGTGCTCAGTCCGCTGGATTTGCTTCATCGGAGGGCGCGCATTTCGTGAAACGCGCTCGCCTCGATTTCGGCGGTGTCGTAGACACTAACGCCCGGGCCCGACCGTTGTCCAGTCAGTCCCAACCGTTCAAACCTACTAGCCCGCCCTCGCCACGTCAATGGTTTGGTTGGGATGCGAGAAGAGTAGCAGGTCAGCGGCCTGTTGATCACGCCGGCTCAGGCCGCGACGGGCTGCAGGTCCGCCCGATCGGAGGCATCCACGTCACCGGACTCTCCGCCCTCGGCAGCCTTTCGGCCCAACACCAGGGCGTACAGGAGGAAGGCCGCCTCGGCCAGCACGCCGATGGAGATGCGCGCCCACGTGGGCAGACCGGACGGGGTCACGAAGGCTTCGAGGACACCGGAGACCGCCAGTACGGTCGCCAGGCCCATCGACATCCCGATGATCGAGCGGCCCTGTTCCGCCAGCGCCACGGTACGGGTGCGCGGGCCGGGGTCGATGACGGTCCAGCCGAGACGCAGGCCGAGGCCACCGGCCACGAAGACCGCGGTCAGCTCCAGCAGGCCGTGCGGAATGAGCAGACCGAGGAAGGTGTCGAGCCGGCCGGCGGAGGCCATCAGTCCGACCCCGATGCCGAGGTTGACCACGTTGCTCCACATCACCCACAGGACCGGAATGCCCAGCGCGATTCCGTACAGCAGGCACTGCACGGCGATCCAGGCGTTGTTCGTCCAGACCTGCGCCGCGAAGGAGCTGGCCGGCCGGTCCGAGTAGTACGCCTCGTACTGGCCGCCGGGGCGGGTCAACTCCCGCAGCTCGTCGGGGGCGATGAGGCTGTTGCGGACCTCCGGGTGGGTCGCCATCCACCAGGCGAGCAGTGCGGTGGCGATCATCGACACGACCGCCACCGGCACCCACCAGCGGCGGGCGCGGTACAGCGCGGCCGGGAAGCTCACCGTGTAGTAGCGGGCGACGTCCTGCCAACCGTTGGTCCGGGCGCCGGTCACCGCGCTGCGGGCCCGCGACACCAGACCGGTCAACCGGCTGACCACGGCGGGATCCGGCGCTGCGGCCTGGACCTTGGCCAGGTGGCCGGTGACGCGCTGGTACAGCCCCACCAGCTCGTCGGCCTCCTCGCCGTTGAGCCGGCGCCGACGGGCGAGGGCGTCCAGCCGGGCCCACTCCCCCTGGTGGGTGGCGACGAAGACGTCCAGGTCCATTCGGCGGCTCCATGGTCTGCGGTGGGCGCGTGGCGCGCGTACGCGGTCGGGCAGGTACGTACGGACACGTGCGGCCCAGCATGCCAGGAGCCGCCGCCACCACGGCCGTCGGGATCTCACTTCCCGTGCGCCCACCGGGCGCCGTATGTTGGCGGCTGCGGATCGGACTGTGGAGAGCGGGTCGTGGGGGCCGATCCATTCGAACTCCCCTCTTCCCCGCACGAGCGTGAACGGACAGGTGTCTTGAGCGACCTGGTGACGGGTGAGGCGGTCGTCCTCGACCTGCAGACGGCGAAGCTTCCGAGCAGGGCGCTGGCGATCGTGCTCGACCTGCTCGTCCAGTTCGCCGCCCTGTTCATCGTCTCGCTGGTACTGAGCGTCACCCTGATCGACCTCGACGGCGCCGCCGCGGCGGCCTCGTTGCTCGGCCTGATGGTGTTCTTCCTGGTCGGTCTGCCGGTGATGATCGAGACCCTCACCCACGGGCGCTCGCTCGGCAAGGCCGCGCTCGGCCTGCGGGTGGTGCGCACCGACGGCGGCCCGGTCCGGTTCCGGCACTCGCTGGTGCGCGGGCTGGTCGGTTTCATCGAACTGATCGTGACCACCGGCGCCGCCGCCGTGATCACCTCGGCGGTGAACTCGGACGGCAAGCGGCTCGGCGACATCTTCGCCGGGACGGTGGTCGTCCGCGAGCGCACCCCGGGTGCGGGCGGGCCGACCAACCCGCTGCCCCCGGTGCACCCGCAGCTGCTCCACGACATGGGTCGCGAGCTGGTCGCGATGGACCTGTCCGCGGTACCCGAGCCGCTCTGGCTCGCGATCCGCCAACTGCTCGGCCGGATAGGACAGTTGGATCAGTCCGTCGCACTGCGGATGGCCGTCGGGCTGGCCGGGGACCTGTCCGCCCGGACCGGCCACCCGATACCGCCGGGGCTGCACCCGGTCGCCTACCTGGGCGCGGTGCTCACCGAGCGCCAGCGCCGGGAGTGGCTGCGCGCCCAGCAGCAGTTCGCGGCACAGGCGGCCGCGCAGCCGCCCGCCCTGCGACCGACGACCCCGGCGACGCCGGCAGCACCGGCGGCCCCGGTCGGCGGCCGGCCCCACCGTGTCCTCGGAACGCCCGCGCCCACCCTGGCGCCGACCGCCCCCGTGCCGGCCTCGGCAGCACCCCTGCCCCCCACAGCTCCGTCCTTCGACAAGCCCGCCCCCGACACCGGCTTCGCCCCGCCCGCCTGAGCCCGGCCGCGCCCTACTCGCCCACCGGCTGCTCCCCCACCGGCTACTCCCCCACCCGCTACTCCCCCACCGGCCAGGCGTTCGGCGGCGACGCCAGCTCCTCCAGCTCGATCCCCTCCGCCGCCAGCACCACGTCACCCGCCAGGTGCACGACCTGCTGCTCCCCCGTCTCCAGGTCAGCCACCTGGTACCGCTCGACGCGCAGCGGCCCGGAGTCCGTCTCATGGGTGTCGACGCCCTCCAGCAGCCACCCCTGGTCGAAGGTCCGCGGCGCCAGCACCGGCTCGGTGAACGCCACCAGCCGCACCCGCGCGCTCGCCCCCTCCCGCAGCCGCAGCATCCGGGCGGTGGCGACCAGGAAGCCCGGCGAGCGCCCGGTGAAGCCGTGTGCCCGGTCGTGCCCCTCCACCGCCGAGGCGCCACCCGGGTCCGCCGCGTCGGTACGGACCCAGGCCACCCCGTCCACCGCGCCGCCGCGCACCTGCCAGCCGCCGGCCCGCAGCTCCATCCGCAGCGGCCGGGCGCGCGAGTCCAGCGTGAGGTCCACGCTGCCGATCACCCGGCCGTCCGGCGCGTAGGTCTTGGAGACGTACCGCCACCCGGCCGCCCCGGGCGCGCAGCTGAAGCGCTCCTCGCCGAGCAGCACGTGGTCATGGGTGTCGTGGAGCGAGTACCGACCGTTGGGCATGCCCGAAAGCCTACGTCCGAGCCCGCATGCAACATTCTCCGGAGCTCCGCGCATTAGTGGGGTGGACGGCGCAGGAGAGGCGCCGCCGCCACGACGAGAGGGGGTGCGGATGGCGAAGCAGACACGCGACGCGGAGTTCACGGAGTACGTGGCCTCCCGGAGCGGCTGGCTGCGGAAGGTCGCCTATCTGCTGTGCGGGGACTGGCACCGGGCCGACGACCTGGTGCAGGAGACCATCACCAAGCTGTACGTGCACTGGGCGAAGGCGAGCCGCGCGCAGAACGTGGACGGCTACGCCCGCCGGACGCTGGTGAACACCTTCCTCGCCGAGCAGCGCACCTCCTGGTGGCGCCGCACGGTACGGACCGGCACCGACCCGGACATCGCGGCCGCGAGCATCGACCTGGACGTCTCGCTCGACCTGCGAAAGGCCCTGGCGGCGCTCCCGCCGCGCCAGCGCGCGACGGTCGTGCTCCGGTACTACTGCGATCTGTCGATCGATCAGGCGGCCGAGGCGCTGAACTGCTCCTCCGGCAACGTGAAGAGCCAGAGCGCGCGCGCCCTGGACACCCTCCGTCGCAGCCTCGTTCTCGTCCCGGCCCTCGCAGAGAGGACGTCATGACCGCCACCGATCACCATGAGCTGACCGCCGCCCTGTCGGCCCTAGCCGACGAGCCGGCCCCGCCCGCGGCCTTCGACATCACCGCGTCCATCACCCGCGGACGGGCCCGCCTGCACCGCCGGTACCGGGCCACGGCCGGCGCGGTGGCCGTCGTGGCGGCCGCCGCCCTCACGGCCACGATGCTGACGAAGCCCGGCAACACGGCACCGGCGGTGCAGATCCTCCCGGCGGTCACCGCGACGGCGACGCCGACCCCGACTCCGACGTCGACCGCCACCGGAGCCGCCGCGGACCCGCTCAGCACCGAGATCTCCTACGGCTGGCTGCCCGACTGGGTGGACCAGCCGGGCCGGATCGACCGCGAGATCCAGGCCAAGGGCGTCTACTCCGCGTCCAAGGACACCGGCCGGAGCATCCCGCGCCTGAACCTCCAGCTCTACCCGGCCGGAGTCGAGCCGCCGATCGATTACCAGGCGTTCCCGTACGAAATGCACCTCAAGCGGGAGGACGCCCCCCCGATCGACGGGCGGACGGCCTACTGGACGACCCTGCCGAGCGGGACGCAGACGTGGTCGCTGCGCTGGCTGACCCCCTCGGGCCGCTGGGCGGAGCTCAGCGCGAGCAACGGCACCCCGGAGCAGACCAGTCGCGACGTGCTCCTCAAGGTGGCCAACGGCGTCAAGTACGGACACCGGGACGTCCCGCTGCCGGTCCAGTTCACCGGCCTGCCCGAGGGGTTCGGCACACCCGACACGGTGCAGCTCTCCCGCCCGGACCCGGGCGGCCGGGGAGCCTGGAACCTCTACCTGAAATTCCAGGTCCAGGGAAAGACCGTCACCCTCGAACTGCGGCCGGACACGGACGAACCCGGCACGATGCCGACCCCGCACCCCACCCCCGCCCCGACCTGCGAGTCCCGGAACGGGGTGTGGATCTGCGCCGAAGCGCCCCAGGGCACGCCGCAGGCCCTGGAGCAGATCGGCGGGCTGTCCGGGCTGCTCTCGCGCACCGAGCCGATCGGCGTGAACGAGCGCGACTGGACCACCGACGTGTTCGTCCGCTGAACGACCGGACGGCGGGACGACCTGACGACTGACCGACACGCGCCGAACGCGCCGGTGGCCGGCACCCACGGGGGGGGTGCCGGCCACCGGCGTTCGCCTGTCACCGCGTCAGCGGCGGCTCACCGCATCAGTAGCGGTACTGCTCCGGCTTGTACGGGCCCTCGACCGGGACGCCGATGTAGTCGGCCTGCTCCTGGGTCAGGGTGGTCAGCTTCACGCCCAGCGCGTCCAGGTGCAGGCGGGCGACCTTCTCGTCCAGGTGCTTCGGCAGCACGTAGACGCCGATCGGGTACTGCTCGGTCTTCGTGAACAGCTCGATCTGGGCGATCGTCTGGTTCGCGAAGGAGTTGGACATCACGAAGGACGGGTGGCCGGTCGCGTTGCCCAGGTTCAGCAGGCGGCCCTCGGAGAGGACGATGATGGTGCGGCCGTCGGCCTTGCGCCACTCGTGGACCTGCGGCTTGACCTCGGTCTTCACGACACCCGGCAGCTGCGCCAGGCCGGCCATGTCGATCTCGTTGTCGAAGTGGCCGATGTTGCCGACGATGGCCTGGTGCTTCATCCGCTCCATGTGGGAGGCCAGGATGATGTCCTTGTTGCCGGTGGTGGTGATGAAGATGTCGGCCGTCTCGACGACGTCGTCCAGGGTGGCGACCTGGTAGCCGTCCATCGCCGCCTGGAGCGCGCAGATCGGGTCGATCTCGGTGACGATGACGCGGGCGCCCTGGCCGCGCAGCGACTCGGCGCAGCCCTTGCCGACGTCGCCGTAGCCGCAGACGACCGCGACCTTTCCGCCGATCAGGACGTCGGTGGCGCGGTTGATGCCGTCGATGAGCGAGTGGCGGCAGCCGTACTTGTTGTCGAACTTCGACTTGGTGACCGAGTCGTTGACGTTGATCGCCGGGAACAGCAGCTTGCCGTCACGGTGCATCTCGTACAGGCGGTGGACACCGGTGGTGGTCTCCTCGGTCACGCCCTTGATGGTGGAGGCGACCTCGGTCCACTTGTTCGGGGTGTCCTTGAGGGTGCGGTTGAGCAGCTCCAGGATGATCCGGAACTCGTCGTTGTCCGCGGTGGACGGGTCCGGGGCGGCGCCGGCCTTCTCGAACTCGACACCCTTGTGGATCAGCAGGGTGGCGTCGCCGCCGTCGTCCAGGATCATGTTCGGGGTCTGGCCGTCAGGCCAGGTCAGCGCCTGCTCGGTGCACCACCAGTACTCCTCCAGGGTCTCGCCCTTCCAGGCGAAGACCGGCACGCCCTGCGGGTTCTCCGGGGTGCCCTCCGGGCCGACGGCGATGGCGGCGGCCGCGTGGTCCTGGGTGGAGAAGATGTTGCAGGAGCACCAGCGGACCTCGGCGCCGAGCGCCGTCAGGGTCTCGATCAGCACGGCGGTCTGGATGGTCATGTGCAGCGAGCCGGTGATCCGGGCGCCGGCCAGCGGCTGCGACTCGGCGTACTCGGCGCGGATCGCCATCAGGCCGGGCATCTCGTGCTCGGCCAGCTGGATCTCCTTGCGGCCGAACGGCGCCAGGGAAAGGTCGGCGACCTTGAAGTCACCGGTGATGTCGGTCGACATGCGTCTGCTCCTCGCTGATGGGGTGGGGCACGGCCATGGTCCGGATGTGTCGCGCATGGCGGGCCGTACGGACGCACGGCTACGCCGGGGCCGCCGGATCCCGTGGTGGCGGGCCGACTCCCTGCTGCGCAGCACAAACCGTCGGAGGACCTCTCTCCCTCGACCGGCGCACACCCTACGGGCACGGACCGCCGATCGACCGCCATCAGCAGCGACGTTCTGGCTCTGGTGACGAATCTACACCGGCGGCCCCACCGGCCGTCCGCCGATGACCGATTTAGGCCGCGGATCCGACCGCCGCTCGACCCGGACACCAGCCGGGGCCGGGACGGTCCGTCAGTGCGCCGCGCCGGGCCCGGGCCCGCCCGGGGTGGCGGCCGGGTCCTCACCCGCGGCGGCCTTCTCGGCGCTGTAGACGTCCGGCTCCAGGTAGATCGCCCGGGCGATCGGGACGGCGGCGCGGACCCGCTCCTCGGCCGCGTCGATCGCCTGCGCCACCCGGGCCGCGCTGTCCTGCGCGTTGACGGAGACCTTGGCGGCGATCAGCAACTCCTCCGGGCCGAGGTGCAGGGTGCGCATGTGGATCACCCCGGTGACCGCCTCGCCGTCCACCAGCGCGGCGCGGATCCGCCGCACCGACTCCTTGTCGGCGGACTCGCCGAGCAGCAGCGACTTGGTCTCCAGAGCGAGCACCACGGCGATCACCACCAGCAGCGCGCCGATGCACAGGGTGCCGACGCCGTCCCAGACGCCGTTGCCGGTGATCACGGTGAGCGAGACGCCGAACAGCGCGAGCACCAGGCCGATCAGCGCGCCGGTGTCCTCCAGCAGCACCACCGGCAGCTCCGGCGCCTTGGCGGTGCGGATGAACTGCACCCAGCCCTGACGGCCCTTGGCCTTGGCGGACTCGCGCATCGCGGTGAGGAAGGACCAGCCCTCCATCGCGATGGCGAAGACCAGCACGCCGACCGCCCATCCCCAGGAGTCCAGCGCCTCCGGGTGGCTGACCTTGTGCCAGCCCTCGTAGATCGCGAACAGGCCGCCGACGGTGAACAGCACGATGGCCACCAGGAAGCCGTACACGTAACGCTCGCGGCCGTACCCGAACGGGTGCTCCTCGTCCGCGGCCCGGCGCGCTCGCCTGCCGCCGACCAGCAGCAGCACCTGGTTGCCGGAGTCGGCCACCGAGTGCACGCCCTCGGCCAGCATCGAGGAGGAGCCGGTGAAGCCGAAGGCGGTGAACTTGGCCACCGCGATCGCCAGGTTCGCGGACAGCGCCGCGACCAGTGCCCTCGTCCCACCCTCAGTACTCATGCCGCCAACTTAGCGGCAGCGGGCTCAGGACTGCGCGGCGGCGAGCCCCAGGTAGACGGCGGCGAAGTCGGTCAGCGCGATCAGGTCGGCCAGCGCGAGCAGCGGGTCCGCCAGGGTGCTCGCGTACTCGGTCAGCCGGACGTCGTGGGCGGCGGCCAACCGGTGCGCGCGGCTGACGCCGAAGCTGCGCGGGCGCACGTCGTCCTCCGGCACCTCGGCCGGGCCCTCCGGCTCCTCCGGCGAACCGGTGCCGGGGACGTGCCGCAGCAGCAGGACCTGCAGGTGCAGCGGGTCGGGCTCCTCGACCCGGTCGCGGAAGAAGTCGTCCGGGTCCGCGCCCGCGCCCAACTGGCCGGTGAACATGCCGCGGTGGGCGGTGAGCACCTGCGGCAGCGGCCCGGCCAGCGCCGGACGCCCGGCCCGGTCGGCCAGCTGGGCGGCGAACCGGGCGGCGGCCGCCCCGGCGATCGGGCCCTCGGTCCACAGCAGCGGGACGGTCCCGGCCAGCCGGGCGGCCAGCCCCTTCGCCGGGTTGGTGTACGCGGCGGCGTCCGGGCGGCAGCGCACGGCGGCGGCGTCCAGCAGGTCGGCGACGCTCGACAGGGCGTCGTACGGCAGCTGGGTGAGGCCGAGCTTCTGGGCGAGCGCCAGCATCGGGGTCAGGTGGGACCAGAGCGCGGCCGGGTCCTCGGCCGGGAGGTCCGGCTCGGCGGCCGGCACGGCCGGCAGACCCTCGTCGGGCAGCACCGAGGCCGTGTACGGCAGCGGCAGCGCGCGCACCTGGAGCGCGGCCTCGGCCAGCGGGCTGCCCGCCGGAGCGGTGACGACGAGGGCGCAGCCGCGCGCGTACGCCTGCTCGGCGAGGCTGATCAGGCCCTGCTCGCCGCCGTCGGCGGAGCTGATCACCAGCAGGTCGAGCGGGCCGGCCCAGCCGGGCAGCTGCCAGCCGAGTCCGGCGGTGAAGGCGGGCGGTGCGCCGGTCCGGTCGGTGCGCGGGGCGGCGGCCTCGGTCGGCGGCAGCGGGGTGACCAGGCTGGCGGACCCGGCCAGCGCGGCCAGGATCTCTCCCGCCGTCAGCGCGCTGCCGTGTCCGGCGACCAGGACGGCGCGCGGGCGGCCGTCCGGGCGCAGCCGGTCGAGGCCGGCCGCGTCGGCCTGCCGCAGCGCGGTGCGGACCCGGGCGCCGGCGCCGGCCAGGGCCAGCAGGGCGCGGTCGCGGTCGGCGCGCTGGAGGGCGGCCGGGTCGTCGAGCAGGGTGTCGTCGAGCATGCGGCGGGCCTCCGGCTGTCCTGTGGGCGGCGGGCGCGGGTGGGGGCTTCCCAGGATCAGGCCGGGCGGCGGGCCTCGTCCACCAGGAGGACCGGAATGCCGTCCCGGACCGGGTACGCGAGGCCGCAGTCCGCGCCGGTACAGACCAGCTCGGGCTGCTCCTCGGTGCCGCCCTCGGCGAGCGCGGCCCGGCACTGCGGGCAGACCAGGATCTCCAGCAGGAAGGATTCGAGCTTCATGGGGCTCTCCAAAGTTCGGGGGTGGCACGGAGGTGCCCCGGCCGATAGGCAACCCTACCGGCCGGGGCACTGGGGCCTGTTGCCAGGCGCGCTTCGCTCAGCGGCGCTCGGTCAGCCGCGGACGATGGCGAGCACGCCGTCGCGCAGCTCGGCCATCTTCGCCGGGTCCTTGGCCTCGACGTTGAGGCGCAGCAGCGGCTCGGTGTTGGAGGCGCGCAGGTTGAACCACCAGTCCGGGCCGGCCACGGTGAGGCCGTCCAGCTCGTCCACGGTGGTGCCCTCCAGGCCGGCGTAGGCGGCACGGACGGCGGCCGAGCGGTCGGCCTGGTCGGCGACGGTGCTGTTGATCTCGCCGGAGGCCGCGTAGCGGTCGTACTCGGCGGTCAGCGCGGAGAGCGTGCCCTGCTGCCCGCCGAGCGCGGCCAGCACGTGCAGCGCGGCCAGCATGCCGGTGTCGGCGCGCCAGAAGTCGCGGAAGTAGTAGTGCGCGGAGTGCTCGCCGCCGAAGACGGCGTCGGTGACGGCCATCTCCTGCTTGATGAAGGAGTGGCCGACCCGGGTGCGCACCGGGGTGGCGCCGAGCTCGCGGACCACCTCGGGGACGGTCCAGGAGGTGATCAGGTTGTGGATGACGGTCGGCTCGGCCTCGCCGGCGGCCTTGGCGCGGGCGATCTCGCGGACGGCGACCAGGGCGGTGATGGCGGACGGGGAGACCGGCTCGCCGCGCTCGTCGACGACGAAGCAGCGGTCGGCGTCGCCGTCGAAGGCCAGGCCGATGTCGGCGCCGACCTCGCGGACCTTGGCCTGCAGGTCGACCAGGTTCTTCGGGTCGAGCGGGTTGGCCTCGTGGTTGGGGAAGGTGCCGTCCAGCTCGAAGTACATCGGGACGAGCTCGATCGGCAGGCCGTCGAAGACGGTCGGCACGGTGTGGCCGCCCATGCCGTTGCCGGCGTCCACCGCGACCTTGAGCGGGCGGATCGCGGTGAGGTCGACCAGGCCCAGCAGGTGGTCGGCGTAGCCGCGCAGGGTCTCCTGCTCGGAGAGCACGCCGGGCTCGACGTCCTTGGCCGGGACGGTGACGGTGTCGTCCTCGGCGGTCCAGGACTCGACCAGCTCGCGGATCTCGGCCAGGCCGGTGTCCTGGCCGACCGGGGCGGCGCCGGCCCGGCAGAGCTTGATGCCGTTGTACTGGGCCGGGTTGTGGCTGGCGGTGAACATCGCGCCGGGCAGGTCGAGCTTGCCGCTGGCGTAGTAGAGCTGGTCGGTCGAGCAGAGGCCGATCTCGACCACGTCGGCGCCGTAGGCCGCGGCGCCCTCGGCGAAGGCCCGGCTGAGCGACGGGGAGGAGGGGCGCATGTCGTGGCCGACCACGATCGCGGACGCGCCGGTGACCTGCACGAAGGCGGCTCCGAAGGCCCGGGAGAGGCTCTCGTCCCACTGGTCCGGGACGACGCCTCGGACGTCGTACGCCTTCACGAGCTGCTTGAGGTCGCGCACTGCGGCTCCACCCTGGTTCTGTGCTGATCGATACGTCGGGCCACCGGGCCGTCCGGTCGACGGGGTCACGGTGACGTCAGACGGGCAGCGTACCCGGGCCGGGCGAACGCTCCGTGCCGGGTGAGGTGTCAGCTGTCGGGAGAGCGCAGCACCCGGAGGTGGCCGCGGCGACCGCCCTCGGTGGACTCGCCCTCGGTGGCGCGGCCCTGACGGGGGGTCGGCGGGCGGGCGGCCTCGCGCACGGCGTTGGCGAGGGCCTCCAGGTCGTCGCTGCTGCGGCGCAGCGGCCCGGCCTCGGCGGCGAGCCGGACGACCTCCCAGCCGCGCGGGGCGGTGAGCCGCTCGGCGTGCTCGGCGCACAGGTCGTAGCAGTGCGGCTCGGCGTAGGTGGCGAGCGGGCCCAGTACGGCGGTGGAGTCCGCGTAGACGTACGTCAGCGTCGCGACGGCCGGTCGGCCGCACGCGGTCCGCGAACAACGACGTACAGAGCTCACGAGGGTGGACGGTACCGCACTCCCCGCCGGGGAGCGAAGACCGCCTGCCCGGAGGCGGTGCCGTGTCGCCCGCCGCACGCTCGTCAGTGCGCCGATCCCCCGGGCGTTTCCCCGTCGGAGTGGTCCACTTCCGACCGTCCAAGGACTACTCTCGGCAGTGATATGGACAGCTCCGCACCGCAGTCATCGACAGGGCCCTCGCGCCGCCCCCGGCACCGCGACCGGCACGGCAGAGGGCTGCGCGGCCCCCTGGCGCCGCCCCAGGTGCCGATCTCGCTCACCCGCTCCGAACTGTTCGACGACTACGTGCGCGAGTCGGTGGAGCGGCTGGAGCGGCGTTGGCCGCAGCTGATCGAGGTGGAGTTCGCCGTCCAGGAGGTGCCGCTGCACGAGGCGGGCGGCGCCGACACCGAGGACGGCGTGCCGCTGGGCCGGGTGTCGCCGGGCGAGAAGGGGCGCAAGAGCCAGATCGTGGTGTACCGGCGGCCGGTGGAGATCCGGGCGAAGACCCGGGAGGACCGGGCGGCACTGGTGCACGAGATCCTGATCGAGCAGGTGGCCGAGCTGCTGGGGCTGTCGCCGGACGCGATCGACCCGCGCTACGACGAGGAGTGAGCGCCGGGGGCGGGCACCCGCGAACGGGTGCCCGCCCCTGGCGCGCGGTCAGCGCAGGACGACGGCCGGGTCCTGGGCGGCCTGCGGGACCTTGACGGTGCTGTGGTCGTCGCGCAGTGCCTGGACGGTGAACATCGGCACGTCCTTGGTGGGGATGGCGAGCATCCGGGCGGCCACCACCGGGCCGCCGGACTCGGTCTCCACGGTGAGCGCGAAGACGCCGTTCAGTCCGGCGGGCTCGGGCGCCGGGACGGCCACCGTGCCGCCGGCCGGGATCTGGACCTCCTTGGTCGCCGGGGTGCCGCCGCCGCTGCCGGCCGAGCCGGTGACCTTGACGGTGGCGGCGTCGCCGGTGGAGGTCAGGAACAGCGTGGAGGCGCCGGCCCGGTTGTCGGCGACGGTGGCCCGGGCGCCGATCGGGTTGCTGCCGGTGAGCCAGGCCGCGTCGCTCTTGCCGTTGTTCCCCGTACGGTCGACCCGCAGGCCGGCCACGATCGGGGTGGGGTGCTTGTCGTCGCTGGGCGACAGCCGCAGCCCGGCGACCTCGTCGCGGGTGATCTTGCCGAGGTCGACGGCGGCCACCATGCCCGCCTTGACGTGGATCGACTCGTTGCCGGCCGGGGTGAACCAGCCGTTCTTGCCGGAGAGCTGGATCTTCAGGTCGGCGTCGTCCTCCGGCGGCGCCCAGACCACCAGGCGGGCCGCCGAGGTGTCGGCGGGCAGGCCGGGCAGCACCTGGGTGGCGGCCGGGTCGGCCGACGCGGGGATCCAGTCGGCGCCCTTGTTGCCGTCGGCGGCGTGCAGCGCCGCGCCGACCCGCCCGGAGCGGACCACCACGTGCACGGCGAGGTCCGTGACGGCGCCCTTGCTGATGGTGGACAGCAGCACCGACTGCGAGCTGCCGGGGGCGACGGTGATGCCATTGGCGGCGTCGTTGTCGATCACGCCCTTGTCGCCGTACAGCTTGATGTCGACCACGGCGGCGGAGGACTCGGTGTTGACCAGGCTGACGTAGTCGACCCGGTCGCCGGCCGTGCTGGCCCCGGCGAACCAGAAGTCGGTGCCGGCCGGGGTGCACGTGAGGCCGGACAGGCCCAGGCCGCGCTGCTCGGTGACCACGGTGGTCTGGGTGACGGTGAAGCCGGGGGCGAGCGCGCCGGTGGCGACGGCCCCGGTGCCGGGCGCGGCGTCGCCGTTGGTGGCCGGGCCGGTGGCCGGGGTGCCGGGCTTGGTGACGGTCAGCTTGGCGTCGGCGGGCGCGGCGTTCTTGTCCGGGGCCGGGGCCGCAGGGGCGCCCGAGCCGCTCGGGGCAGGGGTCGCCGGGCTCGCCGGGGCACTCGCCGTCGGGGTGGCCGAGGGCGCGGTGGTCGGCGGGGTGGCGGGGGCGGCCTGGTCGGAGAGCCAGCCGGCGCCGCCGGTGGCCGAGCCGGTGCCGGGCGGGGTGTAGGCGGTGAGCGTGGTCGAGCCGGTCAGGCCCTGGAGCGGCTGCGGGCAGACCGCGGCGGTCCGCTCGACCTGCGCGGTGGTCGGGGCGACGCCGTCCGCCTTGGCCGGGCCGGCCGGCTGGCGGACCTGGGCGATCCCGAACACCGCCGCGAGCACCACGGCCGCGGCCAGCAGGGACTGGGTGGTCTTCGTCCCCGCGGACCGGCCGGGGGCCTTCGCCTCGGCGCGGGCGGGCTCGGCCGACCCCGCGGGCTCGAAGGCCCCGGCGGGCTCGAAGGCCCCGGCGGGCTCGAAAGCCCCGGCGGGCTCGAAGGCCTCGGCCGGCTCGAAGGGCTCCTCGGCCCGGTCGGCGGACTTCTTCCTGAAAGCGGGCTTCTTCATCGCGGGTCAGCTCCCCGATCCGTGCTGGTGCGGGTACCGGCCGCCTGGGTCGTTCGGGTCGTAGTAGGGCTCGCCCTGCTGCTGGCCCGGCAGCCAGGGCTGCTGGTGCTGCTCGGGCTGCTGCGGGTACGGGTCGTAGCCGTACTGGCCCTGCTGGTACTGCTCGTAGCCCTGCTGCGGGTAGGCCTGCTGCTGCCCGTCGTACCCCTGGGTGTCGTAACCCTGGCCGCCGTACGGCGCGGCCACCGGCTGCTGGGCCGCGTACTGGTCGTAGCTGTACGGGTCGGCCTGCTGATAGGTCTGGTACGGGTCGGTGTACGGCTCGGCCTCCTGGACGGCGGCGGCCGCCTGGACCGCCTCGGTCACCGGCTCGCCGGCCGGCTGGGCCGGGACCGCGCCCGGCCGGCCCTCGTACACCCCCGGCTCCTCGGCGCCGGGCTCGGCGCCCTCGCCGCGCTCGGCCATCCGGCGGGCCCGGCGGCTGCCGGGGGCGGGGGCCTGCGCCTGGGCGGCGGCGGCCAGCGCGGCGGCGGCCACCACCTCCTCGGGCAGGTCGTCGTCCTTGTGGTTGCGGCGGCCGGGCAGGGCCAGCACCAGGATGGTGAGGCCGAGCAGCACCTGGGCCCAGATCCAGCCGGTGTGGGCGAGGCTGCCCTCACGGGTGACGGACAGCTTGCCGCCGGCGGCCGGGAGCTTGAAGCCCTGCGCCCAGCCGTCCACCGTGGTGGGCTCCAGGGCGGTGCCGTCCACGGTGGCCTTCCACTCGGGGGCGGCGGCCTCGGCCAGGCGCAGCACCCGGCCGTCCGGGCCGGCCGGGACGGTGGTGCTGAGGTCGCGCACGCCGGCCGGGACGACCACCGGGTTGGCGCCCGGGGCGGTGATCACCGCGCGGACCGCCGGGGCGCCGTTGACCTGCCAGAGCGCGGCGTCGCCGTCCTGATTGGCCTTGACCAGGCCGGGGGTGGTGTCCAGGACGTCCTTGAAGGCGTCGATCACCGGGCGCTGGACGAGGACGTAGGCGATGCCGTAGCCGGCCAGGGCGTTCGCCTGGTCGGCGCCGGAGCCGGCCAGCAGGCTGCCGACCATCTTGTTGAGGCCGTCCTGGGTGCCGGTGGCCGGGTCGACGGTGGACTCGGCCTGGCCGAGCGTCAGGCCGGCGCCGCGGACCACGGTGTAGCGGACGGCGCCCTTCTCCCCGGTGACGACGAGGGTGCGGGACCGGTCGGTGGTGCCGGCCTCCTCGGCGATGAAGGCGGGCACCTGGCCGGCGTCGCCGCGGTGCAGCGGGCCGCCGGCACCGGTCAGTGCCCACCACAGGCCGGTGCCCAGCGGGGCCAGCACGGCGGCGGCCACCACCAGGGCGGCGACCGGCTGGCGCCAGCCGAAGGCGATCCCGGCGACGCGGGCGTTGGCGCCGTCGGCGCCGATCGCGGCGGCGGCGAGCAGGGCGATCCCGGCGATCAGGGTGGCCGGGCCGGCCCAGGCGGGCACCGCCGGGCCGCCGGAGGCCGGGGTGACGGAGGTGCCCGCCACCGCGACCGCGAAGACCAGGCCGGCGCCGGCCGCGCCCCAGGCGGCGAGCACCGCGCGGCGGCGGTCGGCGCGCAGCAGCGCGGCGAGCGCGGCGAGCACCACACCGGCGGAGAGCCAGACCGGCGGCACCCCGGCGCCGCCCGGGTTGACCAGCAGCAGGCCGGCCGCACTCGCCCCGGCGCCGTGCAGGCCGGGCAGTCCGGCCTCCAGCAGCAGCCACTGCGGGTGCGACAGCACCTTCAGGGACCAGGGGGCCAGCACGGCGACCGGCACCGCGAGGATCACCAGCACGCGCAGGCCGAGCAGCCGCAGCGCCGTGCCGCCGGAGCCGAAGGCGCCGCCGCGCAGCACCGCGACGACCAGCGTGGCCAGGCACAGCGGCACCGCGAGCGCCCAGGTCAGCGGGACGAAGGCGGTGCTCAGGGTGAGCAGCAGGACGGTCATCCAGACCGGTCGCCAGCCGGGGCGGGCGCCCTTGGCGGCGCTCTCCGCGCGGATGCCGAGGCCGGCCGCGATCGCGGCGGCGCGGGCCAGCGGGGGCAGCAGCACGGCGAGGACGGCGGTGCCGATCCGGCCCTGGGCGAGCGCGCCGGTCGCGGCGGGCAGCAGCGCGTAGGTGGCGCTGGCCCAGGCGCGGACCAGCTTGGAGGCCAGCAGCGGCCGGGACACCAGGTAGGCGCTGACCGCGGAGAGCGGGACGGTGAGCACGACCAGCACGGTGAGCGCGAGGTCGGCGTGGCCGAACAGCAGCCAGGAGAACACCGCGAGCACGCCGAGGTACGGCGGTGCGGCGGCGGTGGAGCCGGTGCCGATCGGGTGCCAGGCGTCCGCGTACATCGACCAGAGGCCGCCGGCGCCGTCGGAGGCGGGCAGCAGCGCGCCGCCGAACAGCTCGCCGCCGCCGAGCAGGCTGCGGCAGGCGACCAGGGCGAACACCAGCAGGGCGGCGAACAGCACCGGCGCGGGGCGCCGGGCCAGCTTCTTGAGCAGTGCGAACTGCTCGACGACCAGGTCCTCGGACTCCTCGTCGCCGCCGGCCTCGACGCTGCCGTGCCGACTGCCGGTGTCGTCGCCGCCCCCTATCCCGAGCGAGCCGATGACGCCCTCGACGGCCAGCCGGGCGGTGGCGCCGGGGGCCGGGAAGAGCGTGCGGTCGTCCAGGGCGTCCGCCGCCCTGGTCCGGGAGCGACGTTTGCGCGCGGCCAGCACCCGCGGGAAGCGGATGAGTTCGTGGCCGAGGCCGGCCAGTTCGTCGACGGCCTGGCGCGGGTCCTTGCCGAGCAGGTTGGTGACGGCCCGCAGCAGGGTGCCGAGCACCAGGCGCAGCAGCACGTACGGGAAGAGCGCGCCCTTGCAGTTGGCGAGCAGGGTGAAGACGGAGCCGGCCTTGTCCACCCGGTGCGGGTGGGAGGAGCCGCAGTCGATGGCGCGGCGCTCGCGGCTGGCCGCCTCGGCGTGCCGCAGCACGGCGTCGGGGGCGATCACCACGCGGTGGCCGGCGGCGTTGACCCGCCAGCAGAAGTCGGTGTCGTCCCGCATCAGCGGGAGGGCCTTGTCGAAGCCGCCGAGCTCCTCGAAGACGTCCCGGCGCACCAGCATGCCGGCGCTGGAGACGGCGAGCACCGGGCGGACCTGGTCGTGCTGGCCCTGGTCCTGCTCGCGGCGGTCGAGGCCGGTCCAGCGGCGGCCGGAGCGGGCGATCGTCACGCCGACCTCGAGGAGCTGGCGGCGGTCGTACCAGCTGCGCAGCTTGGGGCCGATCACGCCGGCGCTGGGGGTGGAGTCGGCGACCTGGAGGAGGCGGCGCAACGCGTCGGTCTGCGGTTCGCAGTCGTCGTGCAGCAGCCAGAGCCACTCGACCGGCTGGGTCTCGCGCGGGCCGCCGCGGCCGAGGTCGTCCTCCTGGGCGAGCGGGTCGCCGAAGTCGTCCCAGCCGCCGGTGACCGGGTCGTAGCCGGAGGGGTCGAGCCGGTACGGGAGGTCCTCGGGACGCAGCGGCGGGCTGTTGAAGACGGCCTCGGCGACGGCGGTGCCGAAGCCGGCGCGGCGGCCGAGGATCAGCGGGCCGCTCTCGGGCATCCCGTCGGCGAGGCCGAAGTCGTCGAGCGCTTGCGCGAGCAGTTGCGGGGAGTTGTCGGTGGACCCGGTGTCGACCGCGAGGATCCGCTGGACCTGGCGGTCCTGGCCGAGCAGGCCGGCCAGGGCCTGCGGCAGCCAGCGGGCGCCGTCGTGCGAGACGATCACCGCGGTGACCAGGTGACGCGGGTAGGCGGGCGGCCTGGAAGCGGTGAAGCCGCTCTGGTGGCTGTAGACGGTCATCGAGTGCGCGGGCCCCAGTTCTCGGTGGACACAGCCGGTGAACGGCAACCGGATGGCGCACCACACTAACGGCTCCGGATGGCCGCCTCGTGCGCGGTGCCGGTGCGGAGGCGGTGCGGAGGCGGTGCGGAGGCGGTGGAGGAGGGGTCCGGGAACACCGGAAGAACTGCCCGGGGACACGAAAGCGCCCCACCGTCGCGGTGAGGCGCTCGTTCAGCTGTGTGGTTGTCCGTCGTTGTCGGAGGGTCAGCGGGGTCGGGGGTCGCCCCGGTCAGACCGCGCTCTTCTTGAGCCGACGGCGCTCGCGCTCGGAGAGGCCGCCCCAGATGCCGAAGCGCTCGTCATTGGCGAGGGCGTACTCCAGGCACTCCGAACGGACCTCGCAGGCGAGGCAGACCTTCTTGGCCTCGCGGGTCGAGCCGCCCTTCTCGGGGAAGAAGGACTCCGGGTCGGTCTGGGCGCACAACGCGCGCTCCTGCCAACCGAGTTCCTCCTCGTCCTCCGCGATGCCGTCCCCGATCAACAGCTCAAAGAGCTCGCTCATGTGGCGCGCCTCCTCTGCCCCTACTTGGCGTCCCCGTGGTTGCCGTTGCCTCGTGCGGCCGACGACACGAGTGAAATTACAGTTGCGTCACTCTGGCCCAGTCAAGCCGAGCTCTGGTATTGAGGCCGGGATTCACTCCCTGGCACCAAACAATTACGAATAGTGTACATATCCGGACACATCGGACTTTCGGTCCGAAAGCCTCGGACGGCATCGAACCGTCCGCAACCACTCGCGGAATGACGCCCGGTCACCGTCACAGGCCGGTCATCGGCCTGCCTTCCCGGCGATCTTCCCATCGAAACATAGAGAGTGATGAATCACCCCATCAGGGAAAGATCCGGACCTAACCCACTCGAATGCCGCATCCTCCGGTTTGACACCGACCCCGCGCATGCGGTGTCCTTGCCCCTATGTCAGAGTTCGCCAGCCCCCGGAGCGGTTCCACCCTCCGCCGTGCCGTGAACTCTTGTTGTCGCCTCTGTTCCTGCTGTATCTAGGCGCCCGCGTCCCACCGCGCGCCGCCCCCAGGACACACAGAGGCCGCCCGCGATTCCCGTCCCAGGACATCCCGGATCCGGCTGATCCCGACGAACCAGCCGACTTCTCCGAGGACGACTCCTGTGCGCACCATCCGCATCCGCAAACGGAACCGCGACCGCGACAAGCTCGCCCGCCTGGGCCTCGCCCCCACCCGTCCTTGGACGGACGGACTCAGCGACGTCTCCATCGCCGGCGACCCGCTCGCCTTCCCCCACCTCGCCCGCACCGACCTGCCCGGGCACCCCGGCACCGTCGCCGAGTACGCCCGGCTGGTGCGCGAGATCGCCGCCGACCGCGCCCGCTGGGAGCCGCTGGTCCGCTACGACGCGCTCACCCGCTGGTACGCCCGGCTGGAGACCGGCCCCGGCTACGAGGTCTGGCTGCTCAGCTGGCTGCCCGGCCAGAGCAGCGGCTTCCACGACCACGGTGAGTCCTCCGGCGTGATGGCCGTCGTCCAGGGCGAGCTGATCGAGCGTTCCCTGACCCACACGGGCGAGAGCTCCCGCACCCTGCGCCCCGGCGGCCGGCGCGTCTTCTCCTCCGGCTACCTGCACGAGGTGGTCAACGGCGCGCTCGAACCCGCCGTCTCCATCCACCTCTACACCCCGGGCCTGACCGAGATGAACCAGTACGGCGCCGCCACCGCCGTTCCCGAGCAGCACCCCCAGCAGCACCCGGAGCCGCACCCGCGGACGCAGGCCGAGAGGCATTGAGCGCGGACTGACGAAGAGTCCGACCGTGGCAGGATGACCCCATGCGCATCGTGGCACTGGCAGGCGGAATCGGCGGGGCGCGCTTCCTGCGCGGACTCCTCGCGGCGGTCGGACCGCAGGACGAGATCACCGTCATCGGCAACACCGGCGACGACATCCACCTCTACGGCCTCAAGGTCTGTCCCGACCTCGACACCGTGATGTACACCCTCGGCGGCGGGATCCACGAGGAACAGGGCTGGGGCCGGACCGACGAGACCTGGTCGATCAAGGCCGAGATGAAGGAGTACGGCGTCGGCCCCGAATGGTTCGGGCTCGGCGACCGGGACTTCGCCACCCACCTCGTCCGCAGCCAGATGCTCACCGCCGGATACAGCCTCAGTCAGGTCACCGAGGCGCTGTGCGTGCGCTGGAAGCCCGGCGTGCGACTGCTCCCGATGAGCGACGACCGGGTCGAGACCCACGTGCGGATCACCGACGAGCAGGGCACCCGGGCGATCCACTTCCAGGAGTACTGGGTCAAGCTGCACGCCGCCGTCGACGCCGAGGCGATCATCCCGGTCGGCGCGGACACCGCCAAGCCCGCGCCCGGTGTGCTGGAGGCCATCGCCGAGGCCGACGTCATCCTCTTCCCGCCGTCCAACCCGGTCGTCTCGATCGGCACCATCCTGGCCGTCCCCGGCATCCGGGAGGCCGTCGCCGCCGCACCGGCCCCGGTGGTCGGGCTCTCCCCGATCATCGGCGGGGCGCCCGTGCGCGGCATGGCCGACAAGGTGCTCGCCGCCGTCGGCGTCGAGGCCACCGCCGCCGCGGTCGCGCTCAACTACGGCGCGGCACTGATCGACGGCTGGCTGGTGGACACCGCGGACGAGAACGCCGTCGCCGCCGTCGAGGCCGCCGGGATCGCCTGCCGGGCCGTCCCGCTGCTGATGACCGACGTCGAGGCCACCGCCGAGATGGCCCGGGCGGCGCTCACACTGGCGGAGCAGGTGCGCAGGTGACCGCCTCACTGGAGGTCCTCGGCGTCGAGGGGATCCCCGAGGTCGACGCGGGCGCCGACCTCGCCGGGCTGATCGCCAAGGCCGGGACGTACCAGGACGGCGACATCCTGCTGGTCACCTCGAAGATCGTCAGCAAGGCCGAGGGCCGACTGCTGCGCGCCACCGACCGCGACGCCGCGATCGACGCCGAGACCGTCCGGGTGGTCGCCCGGCGCGGCCCGGCCCGGATCGTCGAGAACCGCAACGGCTTCGTCATGGCCGCCGCCGGGGTCGACGCCTCCAACACCGCCCCCGGCACCGTCCTGCTGCTCCCCGAGGACCCGGACGCCTCGGCGCGCGCGCTGCGGGCCCGGCTCCAGCGGCTCACCGGCCGCCGGCTCGCCGTCCTCGTCACCGACACCTTCGGACGGCCCTGGCGCAACGGGCTCACCGACGTCGCGATCGGCGCCGCCGGACTGTCCGTCCTGGAGGACCACCGGGGCCGCACCGACAGCCACGGCAACGAGCTGGTCCTCACCGTCACCGCCACCGCCGACGAACTCGCCGCCGCCGCCGACCTGGTGAAGGGCAAGGCCACCGGCGTCCCGGTCGCGATCGTGCGCGGCCTCGGACACCTCGTCACCGACGAGGACGGCGCCGGCACCCGGCCGCTGGTGCGGCCCGCCGTCGACGACATGTTCCGGCTCGGCACCTCCGAGGCGCTGCGCCAGGCCGTCACCCTGCGACGCACCGTCCGCGCCTTCACCGCCGACCCGGTCGACCCGGCCGCCGTCCGCCGCGCCGTCGCCGCCGCCGTCACCGCGCCGGCCCCGCACCACACGACGCCGTGGCGGTTCGTCCTGCTGGAGTCCGCCGAGACCCGGGTTCGGCTGCTGGACGCGATGCTCGCCGCCTGGCAGCGCGACCTGCGCGAACTCGACGGCTGGGACGACGCCAGGATCGCCCGCCGCACCGCCCGCGGCAACGTCCTGCGCGACGCACCGTACCTGGTGGTGCCCTGCCTGGTGATGGACGGCTCCCACGACTACCCCGACCGGCGCCGGGCCGCGGCGGAGCGGGAGATGTTCACCGTCGCCGCCGGTGCGGCCGTACAGAACCTGCTGGTCGCGCTCACGGGTGAGGGCTACGGCTCCGCCTGGGTGTCGTCCACCATGTTCTGCCGTGACACCGTCCGGGCGGCGCTGGACCTGCCGGACGGGTGGGACCCGATGGGGGCCGTGGCGGTCGGCCGGCCGGCGGAGCCGCCGCGGGAGCGGCCGGAGCGCGGCGCGGACGCCTTCATCGAGGTTCGGTAGGGATTCAGAGGCCCCGACAGATCTCGCGGCGGTTGTCCACCTTCACGACGACGATCACCAGAACATCGTCGTGGATCTCGTACGCCACGCGGTAGATACCGACGCGGAGCCGATAGAGGCCCGTGTGGCCCGTCAGCTTCTTGACGTCCGGGCCGTCAGCGTACGGGTCGTCGCCGAGCCGGGTGAGCGCCGCGAGAATCTGCATGGCGTCGACCTGGCCGATGCCGCGTAGCTGCCGCCGGGCGCTCGCGGTGAATCGAAACGCGTACTTCACGCGGCGCTCCCGGCCGCACCCGGGGGTGCTCCGAAGAGGTCTGCCAGGAGTTCGGCCATGCTCACGGTGGGTTCGTTCCGGTGCTTCTCAGCCTCACGGGCAAGGAGCTCGTCCTCTGCGTCTTCTATGGCGTCGAGGATCTCGATCGGCACGACCGCCCCGACACGCTCGCCCTTGCGGGTGATGACGGTGACCTCACCAGCCTCGGCCCGGCTCAGTACCTCAGCGAGGTGGGCCCGGACTTCACGGATGTTCAGTTCGTCAGCCATGCCCCAAGCGTACACAACACGTGTACGCATCGCAGGGCCTTCCGCTCAGCGGTGGCGGTGATCGTTGGGGGTGAGTCTCGGGCCGTAGCGGGGGGCGTGGGCGCCGGTGGCCGTCAGGAGGCGGCAGACGCGGTGGCGGTGCGGGCGGTAGGGCTCCAGGAGGGCGAGCATCTGGGCGTCGTCGCTGCGGGGACGCCCGGCCAGGGCCCAGCCGACCAGGTTGGGGAGGTGGAAGTCGCCGACCGAGACCGCGTCCGGGTCGCCGTTGCTGCGCTGGAGGGTCTCGGCGGCCGTCCAGACGCCGATGCCCGGTACGGCCGTCAGTCGGGTGAAGGCCTCCTCGTGGCCCATCGCCGAGGCCTCCTCCAAGCGCGGGGCCAGCCGCACGGCGCGCATCACCGTTGCCGAGCGCTTGGGGTCGACGCCAGCCCGGTGCCACTCCCAGCTCGGGACCATCGCCCAGTCGCGGGCCGACGGCGCCACCCGCATGCCCTCGGCCGGGCCGGGCGCCGGGGTGCCGAAGTCCCGCAGCAGGGTGCGCCAGGCGCGGTAGGCCTCGTCGGTGGTGACCTTCTGCTCCAGGATCGCCGGGACGAGGGACTCCAGGACCAGCCCGGTATGGGTGAGCCGCACCCCCGCCGTACGGCGCTGGGCGTCCCGCAGCGGGCCGGGCGGCAGCACCAGCGCCTCCGGGTGGTCCTCCGCCCCGAGCAGTGCGGGCAGCCGGTCCAGCAGCCACTGCGCGCCGGGGCCCCAGGCGGTCGCCTCGACCTCGCCCTCGGCGGGATGGGGCCGCACCCGGAGGGTGCCGACGCCGGCCGGGGTGCGGGAGGCGCGCCAGACGGCGCCGTCGCCGGCGGTGCGGTAGGAGGGGTCGGCGGGGCCCCGGCGCAGGGGCAGCAGCGTCCGGGCCACGTCGAGCGGGAAGCCCGGCCGCCAGCGCCGTACCGTCTCGCCGCCCGTCACTGCTGTCGCCTCCTGTGGTGCCTGGGGCTATGAACGATACGCGGGGACGGCGACAGGTCGGGGGGGTGGATAACGGCCCTACTGGACCTGCAGCTTGGCCGCGGCCGCGCGTAGCGCCGGGAGCCGGGCGTAGAGCGCGGCGCCGGGGCATTCGCTGTTGAAGGCGTCGCGGTGGCCGGAGATGGCGGCGAAGTCGACCACCGTGCCCTTGGGGTAGCGGCTGGCGTCGGAGGCGGAAGTGAGTGTGGTGTGGCCGTCGGCGGCCTGGCCGGTGAGACCGAGTTTCCAGGCGGCGAGGGCGGCGAGGCCGTCGAGGAGGGGTTGGGGCGGGGTGTCGCCGACGTAGGTGCCGATGGCGGCGACACCGGCGGAGTCGGTGTTGAAGCCGAGGGTGTGGGCGCCGTGGACGGGCTGGTCGACGCCGCCGGCGCGGCCCTCGTAGACGGTGCCGCAGCGGTCGACCAGGAAGTTGTAGCCGATGTCCCGCCAGCCGCTGGTCTTGACGTGGTACTGGTGGATCGACCTGATCACCCGGGGGGCGTCGGAGCAGGCGTAGTCGGTGGCGGTCGCGGTGTGGTGGACGAAGACCTCGCGGACCGGGCCGGTGTACTCGAAGCCGGGCTCGCGCAGCGACTCGTCGGCGCCCCAGCCGGCCCGGGTGACGATGGCCGGGCGCGGGGCCTGACTGTCGTCCGCGGGGACGGCCGGCAGGGTCCGGGTGGCGGCCGCGGCATCGGTGCCGGTGCCGGTACCCGGGTCGACCAGGTCGAGCCGCAGCCCGGCCGGCGGGCCGGCCGGGCCCGGTGCGACCTCGACCGCGACGCCGTCGCTGCGGCCGGTCCACAGCGGGGCGGTGGCGGCGTGCGGGGCGTGGTCGGGGCCGTCCTCGGCGTCGGCTTCCAGGGTGTGCCAGTCGCTCCAGCGGCCGGTGGCGGCGTCCCGGGTGCGAACCCGGACGGTGGCACCGGCCATCGCCGCCGCCGGACCGTCCCAGCCGACGCCGACGAGTTCGAACGGCCGGGTGGCGCGTGGCCCGAGCCGGTGGCCGGTGGTCAGGGGGAGCGAGACGGTCGTGCCGCCGCCGGGGAAGTCACGGCGTTCGGCGGCGGGCGCAAGGGGCGCGGCGGTGGCGGTGGGAGCGGGTTGGAGCAGCAGGGCGGCGGTGCATCCGGCGAGCAGCGCGGCCGGGAGGGCACGACGCGCGGGCTTGGTTGAGGGGCACGCAGCCTTGATTGGACACATAAAGGGGATCGTCGTCGCAAACCGGGCGGCCCGCCACGCCGCCTCGCGCCCGCTCGGCCGCCCCTCCCTGCCTCCCACCCGAAGGCCGTAGGCTGGGGCGCACCATGACTGCGCCATTCGCTGCCGATGCCCGCACCCCCGTCGAGCTGCTGCACGCATACCTGCGCGGCGGCACCCCTTCGGTCGATCCCGCGGCCCCGCTGGTCACCTTCTACGACGACGCCACCGGCGAACGGGTGGAACTCTCCGCCCGGACCTTCGACAACTGGGTCGCCAAGACCGCCAACCTCCTCCAGGACGAGCTGAACGCCGGTCCGGGCGACCGCGCCGCGCTGCTCCTGCCCGCCCACTGGCAGAGCGCCGTCTGGCTGCTGGCCTGCTGGTCGGTCGGGGTGACGGCGGTGCCGGGCGGCGACCCGGCCGCCGCCGACCTGGTGGTGAGCGGCCCGGACGGCCTGGAGGCCGCCCAGTCGTGCGAGGGCGAGCGTGTCGCGCTCGCGCTGCGGCCGCTCGGCGGCCGCTTCCCGCAGCGCCCGGACGGCTTCCTGGACTACGCCGCCGAGGTGCCCGGCCAGGGCGACCGCTTCGCACCGTACTCCCCCGTGCCCCCGGAGGGGCCGTCGCTGGAGACCTCGGTGGACGGGCTGCCGCTGAAGCTGACCGGCGAGCAGACCGTCGCGCTGGCCCGGGAGGGGGCCGCGCGCCTCGGGCTGGAACCCGGCGCGCGCGTCCTGTCCACGTCCTCCTTCGACGACTGGGCGGGCCTGGAGGCCGGCCTGCTGGCCCCGCTGGCGGCCGGCGCCTCGGTGGTGCTGTGCCGCAACTCCGAGGGCCTGAGCGCCGAGCAGTGGGAGAAGCGGGTCGAATCCGAACGGGTGACACTGCGCCTCGGCTGACCCCCGGCGAGGGCCCGGCGGGTAGGGATCCCTGCCATGGCCGAGGACGACACCGAGCACCCCCCGACCGATGACGCTCCCCCGACGGACACTCCCCCGAACGGACCCGGACGCCCGCGCAGGCGCCGGCGGTGGCTGATGATCACCGCCGGCGTCGTCGCGTTCCTGGCGGTCGCCGCCGGAGCGCTGCTCTACGTCGCCTACCGCACGCTGGACGGCAACATCCGGACCGACTCGGTCACCGACAAGCTGCTGGCCGAGCTGGAGGCCGAACGCCCGAGCCGTACGGCCGGGGCCGGCGGCGCCGAGAACATCCTGTTGATCGGCAGCGACGACCGCTCCGGCGCGAACTCCTCCTACGGCGGCGAGGCCGGCACCCAGCGCTCGGACACCACGATCCTGCTGCACCTGGCCGCCGACCGTAAGCGCGCGACGGCGGTCTCCATCCCGCGTGACGTCATGGTCACCGTCCCGGCCTGCGACAAGGCGGGCAGCACCCGGAGCAAGCCGGGGCTGATGCAGTTCAACTGGGCCTTCGAGCTGGGCGGCCCGGCCTGTTCGATCCGTACCGTCGAGCAGCTCAGCGGCATCCGGATGGACCACTACCTGATCCTCGACTTCAACGGCTTCAAGACGATGGTGGACGCGATCGGCGGGGTCGACGTGTGCGTGCCGCAGCCGATCCACGACAAGGACGCCAAGCTGGATCTCGCGGCCGGCCGGCAGGTGCTGCACGGTGAGCAGGCGCTCGGCTACGTCCGGGCCCGGGAGAGCCTGGGCGACGGCAGCGACACCCAGCGGATGGGCCGTCAGCAGCAGTTCCTGGCCTCGCTGATCCGCAAGGTGCAGTCGCAGGGGGTGCTGCTGAACCCGGCGAAGCTGTGGCCGGTGCTGGACGCGGCCACCTCCTCGGTCAAGGCGGACGGCGGGCTGTCGTCGCTGGGCGCGCTGTACGACCTCACCCAGGACCTGCGCGACATCCCCTCGCCGGACGTGGAGTTCCTGACCGCGCCGCGCCGCCCGTACCGCTACGACTCGGACCGGGACGAGTTCGTGCAACCACAGACCACCCAGCTGTTCACCGCGCTGCGCGACGACCGGCCGATCGCCGTCCGGCCGCCCGGCCCGGCGCCCACGGCGGGGGCGAGCCCGTCCGCCGGGGCGGGGTCGGACCAGGCGACGGCGTCGCCCTCGGCGAGCGCCCCACCCACCTTCGAGGGACGCACGGCCGACGTGGACGCCTGCGCGCAGCACTGACGCCCCACGCGGGCTTTGCCCATCCATTGCTCTTTCGTGACGGATGTCATACCGGGAGCGATTCCCCCGTTCGGCTCGTCTAGTGTGTCCGGATCAGCCCGCTACCCGAGTGGGCCGCCCCGTGACCGGCCGGACGAAGGGAGCCGCGTGCAGCAGGACATACCGGAAACCGGCCAGGGCAACGGGGAGGACCGCCGGACGACCAGGCGCCGGGCGGCGGCCGCCGCCAAGCGGAACCGGCGCCGACGAATACTCAAGTGGACGGCCGGCACCGGCGCGCTGGTGATGGTCGCGGGCTGCGGCGGGGCGTACTACCTGTACCGGCACTTCAACGACAACCTGACCTCGGTCAAGGTCCAGCTGGGCGACGAGGCCGAGCGGCCCCGGGCCGCCGGGGACGCGCTGAACATCCTGGTGATCGGCACGGACAGCCGGCAGGGCCTCGGGCGCGAGTACGGCGACGAGGGCAGCACCGGGCACGCCGACACGACGCTGCTGTTCCACGTCGCCAAGGACCGCACCAACGCGACCGTGATCAGCATCCCGCGCGACCTGATGGTGCCGATCCCGGAGTGCCGGAGCGACCAGGGGAAGAAGATCCCCGGCTCGGCGCGGGAGATGTTCAACACCAGCCTGGGCCAGGACGGGCGCGACGCGGGCTGCACCTGGAAGACCGTCGAGAAGATGACCGGGATCCGGGTCGACCACTTCGTGCAGGTCAACTTCGAGGCGGTGAAGACCCTGTCCACCGCCGTCGGCGGCGTGGAGGTCTGCGCGGCCAAGGACATCGACGACAAGGACTCGCACCTGAAGATGCCCAAGGGCCGCCACACGGTCCAGGGCGAGGAGGCACTGGCCTTCGTCCGCACCCGGCACGCGGTCGGCTTCGGCGGCGACCTCACCCGGATCCCGCTCCAGCAGCAGTTCATCAGCTCGATGATCCGCAAGATCAAGAGCGACGACACCCTGACCAGCCCCACCAAGCTCTACAAGCTCGCGGACGCCGCCACCAAGGCGCTCACCGTGGACTCCGGCATCGGCAGCGTCGACAAGCTCAAGGACCTGGCGCAGGACATCAGCAAGGTGGACACCAGGAACATCACCTTCACCACCGTGCCGGTCCTGGACGACCCCAAGGACGACGACCGGCTGATCCTCAAGCAGCCCGACGCCGGGCAGGTGTTCTCGATGATCGCGGGCGACCGCTCGCTGACCGGGACGGCCACCCCGCCGGCGGCCGAGACCCCGGCCCCGGCCGCCCCCTCCTCCGCCGCCCCGTCCACCACCGCTCCGGCGGTGGACGCCAAGGACGTCCGGGTGACGGTGCGCAACGGCAGCGGGACGCGCGGGCAGTCCGGTCCGACGGTGGAGAAGCTGAAGGCCAAGGGCTTCGCCAGGGCCGCCGTCGCCTCCGACGCGGCGGTCACGGCGACCACCACGGTGTCGTACCCCGCCGGCCAGGAGGCCGGGGCCGCCGCGCTGGCCGCCGCCCTCGGACTGCCCGCGGACGCCGCACGGCAGGACCCGAAGGCGGACCCGAAGGGCGCACTGGTACTGGTGCTCGGCAAGGACGTCCTCGCGACCCCCGCCCAGGCACCGACGGAGGCGCCGAAGGACCTCCAGCGGGTGCAGGCGGACGACACCGACGTCTGCGCCAAGTAGTCGGCAGGGGGGCCTGGGTTCCGTCGCCATCGGTGAGGACGGCGGCCGGGCTCGCACCCGGACCGCGCTCAACCGCCCCCGGCGAAACCGGCGGTGGCGGTCACCGCCCTCAACCCGCCCGGGAGAGCACGTCCTTCGAGGACGGGCCGATGCTCCTTATCACCCGGCGGGCCAGTGAGCGGGGCGAGGTGATGAAGCCGAAGCCCCAGCTGAGGTGCATGGTCGCGAGCGCCACCGGCAGCAGCGCCTTGGCCTTGAGGGACAGGCCGCGGCCCTCGACCACCGCGCCGCCCAGGATGCCCAGCAGGTAGGCGCCGGGCACCGCGAGGAAGGCCGGGTGGACGGCGGCCCCGAGCACCAGCCCGAGCACGACCGCGAGCAGCGCGGACGGCGGGGCGAGGTAGCGCAGGTTGACCGAGCCGCGGTGGTAGCGGGTGACCACCCGGCGCCAGCGGCCGTAGTCCTTGTACTGCTTGGCCAGCGCCCGGACCGACGGCCGGGGTCGGTAGGTCACCCTGAGCTGCGGGGTGAACCAGACCAGCCCGCCGTCCTGGCGGATCCGGTAGTTCAGCTCCCAGTCCTGGGCGCGGATGAACTCCTCGTTGTAGCCGCCGAGCTTCTCCAGCACCTCCCGCCGGAACACCCCGAGGTAGACGGTGTCCGCCGGGCCGGCCAGGCCGCCGGTGTGGAAGGCCGCGTTGCCGACACCGATCTTGGAGGTCATCGCGGCCGCGACCGCGTGCTCCCACTCGGTCTCGCCCTCGGCGTGCATGATGCCGCCGACGTTGGCCGCGTCCATCTCGCCGAGCAGCCGGACCGCCGTGGTGATGTAGCCCGGGGTGAGCA
Organism: Kitasatospora sp. NPDC058190; assembly: GCF_042883685.1. NCBI lineage: Bacteria > Bacillati > Actinomycetota > Actinomycetes > Kitasatosporales > Streptomycetaceae > Kitasatospora > Kitasatospora sp. NPDC058190. The sequence continues at coordinate 14,626 of NZ_JBHVVI010000079.1, read as the reverse complement.
GGCCGTGACCGTCCACGCGCACCACTATCGGGTGCTGCGAGCCCCGGATGGCGGCGTTCAGCCCCGCGGGGGTCCGGCCGGTGGGGTTCTCCACCGTGCGCACCCGCGGATCCTCGGCCACGAGCGCGGCCGCGATCTCGGCAGTACGGTCGGTGGAAGGGCCGAGGGCGATCACCACTTCCATCGGCCCGGGGTACTCCTGGTCCAGGATGCGCCGGACCGCCGTGCGCAGGTGTCGTTCCTCGTTGAGCACCGGCATGATCACGGAAACAGCCGGCAGCTCCTCAGCAGCCTTGGTGTTCATCGGGGCCAACCGTACCGGTGCCGACGCGTCTCCGTCTTGTCCCGGTCTGGGTGGCCTCGGGCACCCCGAAGGGCGGTACCGGCGCTGTGATCACGCCCACCGTACCGCTCCGTTCCCCCCGGCCCGAATCGGAGTGGGAACGGTGCAGGTTCGGGGCAGGTTCAGAGCCAGTGGTGAACGACGGTGAACAGCGCGAAGCCGGCCACCGAAAGGGTGTTCACCAGGCGCTGCGGACGGCCCAGCCGGTCCGGCAGCACCTGCTTGGGGCGCAGGTCGGGGCGGTGGGCGGCGGTGGCGACCATCCGGGCCAGCTCCACCGGGTCGTACCGCTCGCCGAGGTGGCGGGCCAGCCGGGACATCGGCCAGCCGGCCACGGAGAGGTCCTCGCCGCCGCGCAGCCGGATGATCAGCCGCCGGCGGTGCACGGCGGCGGCGGTGATCTGCTGCCACCGGAAGTGGCGGACGCGCAGCGCGGTGGCCACCCGCAGGCCGTCCCGGTCGGCCACGATCTGCCAGGACAGCGCGTGGCCGCAGGCGAGGATCGCCGAGGAGCCGAACCAGAGCGGGCGCACCAGCCCCTGCCACCAGCCGTCGCCGCTCAGGAACACCACGGCGGCGCCGAGCAGCAGCGCCATCGCGGGCCCGGGCAGTACGCGCAGCGGTACGGGTATCTCCCAGCGGCGGGCGGCCACCGGTCGGGCGTCCGGTCCGGCCGGGTGGGCGGCGGCCACCGTCTCGGCGGTGAGCTCGGCGACGGCGAGTTCCTGTTCGTGCGCGTACTCGGCCTTGCGGTTCGACCGCGGGGCCCGGGCGACGGCGGCGACCTCGGCGGCCACCCAGTGCGGGTCGTGGTCCAGCAGTCCGGGGCGGACCAGGAGCTGCCGGTCCGGGCCGTCCGGGCCGCGGTAGAGCACGGCGGGGACGCTGCGGCCGGTCCGGGCCAGCCGCGCGACGGCCTGCGCGGGGGTCGGCCGGTCGTAGGGCCCGGCCCCGTCGGACGGTGGCTCGGAGTCGGGATACTCGCCCTCGCCCTCGATCTTCATGGACTCGGGCACCCAGGCCGGGCCCTCGCCGTCCGGGTCGCCGTACGGGGACCACAGGTAGCGGTCGCGCTCGACCACGCGCCAGAGCGCGGGTCCGTCCGGCGGGCCGTCCAGCGGCAGCACCAGCAGGTCGCCGCGGGCGTCGGCGCGGACCCGGACGGCCAGGGCGGGCGCGGAGCCCTCGTAGGCGGGCCGGGCCCGGCGGGCGTTCGCGGCGGCGGCCGAACCGAGCAGCAGGACGCCGAGCAGGGCGCTCAGGCCACCGAAGGCCATCTCGCCGGAGAGGTCGTAGTCGTCGCCGGCGGCGCGCACGGAGTCGCCGTTCACCAGCAGCGTGACGGGCTCGCCGGGCTGCGGCTGCCGCTGCCACCGGACGTCCAGGGCCGCGGTGCGCTCCGGGCCGCCGCCGGGCGGCTGGAAGCGGACGGTCAGCACGCCGTCCCGGTCGGTCGACAGGGCGGTGCCGTACACCCCGGTGGCCTGCCGGTCGGCGGCCCGCTGCCCGGCCTGCGCCCAGAGGCCGTACAGCGGGAGTGCCAGGGCGGCCAGGAGCAGCAGGCCGCCGAGGACGCGGCGGCCGGCCGGCGGGTCCTCGGGCCGGACGGGCGAGGGCGCCCCGGCGGCCGTCCACGGGAAGGGGACGGGCGGGGCCGCCAGTTCGTCCAGCTGCTGGCGGGCGCGGCGGCGGCCGAGTTCGGCGCCGATCAGCACGGCGGCGAGCAGCAGGTTCATCAGGACGGCCGACCAGCGGCCGAGCGGGGAGACCAGGCCGCCGGGGGCGTACCAGAGCACCGCCAGGGCGACCGGGGGGACCAGCGCCCGGATCCGGGGCTTGGCGATCAGCAGGACCACCTCGGCCAGCACCGTCCAGAACGCCAGTGCGGAGCCCCAGGTGTCCTGGCAGATGCCCTGGACGTCGCAGCCGCCGGTGTCGGTCGGTTCCACGGCCGTGGCCAGGGCGAGGAAGGCGGCCGGGGCGAGCGCGAGCCAGCGGGTGTCCAGCCGCCAGGCGGTCCGGGCGGCGCGCCAGCGGGCGGCCGCGGCGGCGGTGAGGGGCGCGGCGCTGGGCAGGGGCGGGGCGTCCGAGGGGAGCATGCGGCGATCATCCCAGCATCGGATGATCGTCTCGGCCGTCCGGTGGCCGTCCATGCCGCAGGGGCCGGGCGCTGTGCGCCCGGCCCCTGACCCCCGTTCCCCCCGGTTTCCCCCGTTCCCCCGTTCCCCCGTTCCCCCGTTCCCCCGTGAGGGTTCGCCCCGGCGTCCCCCGCCGCCGGGTCAGTCCGTCGCGATGGCCGCGAGGACGTTCATGCGTCCGGCCCGGAAGGCCGGGACGAGTGCGGCGACCAGGCCGATCACCACCGAGGAGACCAGCGTCACCGCGATCACGGTGGTCGGGACGGAGAGCGTCCCGAGCCCCTGGTCCCGCAGCACCCGCTGGGCGGTGATGCCCCAGGCCAGGCCCAGCCCGGTGCCGAGGACGGCGCCGAACACCGCGATCACCACGGACTCCAGCCGGATCATCCGGCGCAGCTGGCGGCGGGAGAGCCCGATCGCCCGCAGCAGGCCGATCTCGCGGGTCCGCTCGACCACCGACAGCGCCAGGGTGTTGACCACGCCGAGCACGGCGACGGTGATCGACAGGCCGACCAGTCCGTAGATCAGGTAGAGCAGGGTGTTGACCTGGGACTGCACCAGCTCCTTGTAGCCGGCCTGGTCCTTGACGGTCAGCTGCGGGTACTGCTTGAGCGCGTCCTCCAGGGCGGTGAGCGTCTTGGCGACGTCGGTGCCGGCGGAGGCCTTGGCGAAGAAGGTCCAGACCGGCGGCTGCTCGGCGGCCGGGACGACCTCGGTCACGGTGTCGAGGCCGACGAAGGTGCCGTCGCCCAGCAGCCCGCCCTTCTGGAAGACCACGCCCACCGGCAGGGTCTGGGTGCGGCCCTTGCCGTAGTCGACGGTCAGCCGGTCGCCGACCTTCAGGTTGTGGTCCTTGGCGAAGGTCTCGCCGATCCCCAGCGAGCCGTGCCCGACCGAGTCCACCGCGCCGGCGGTGACCGTGGGGTGGAAGTCGGTGCCGAAGAAGCTGGTCGGCACGGCGGTCAGGTCCGTCCTGGCGCTCTGCCCGTCCGGCAGTTGGACCTTGGTGCGCTTGAACTCCTCCTGGGTGGTGACGTGGTCGATGCCCGGGGTCCGCTTCACCGCGTCCATCATGTCGGTGGTGACCGGGGTGCGGCCGCCCGAGATGATGTAGTCCACGCCCACCGACTTGTCGATCTGCGCGCTGGCCGAGGTGACGGCCGAGGAGCTGAACACCGACGAGCCGATCACCAGCGCCAGCCCGATCATCAGCGCGGCGGCGGTGGCGCCGGTGCGGCGCGGGTTGCGCATCGCGTTGCGCTGGGCGAGCTTGCCGGAGGGCCCGAACAGGGCCGGGAGCAGGGCCCCGAGCACCTTGATGACGACGGTGGCCAGCAGCGGGCCGAGCACCACGAAGCCGACCAGGGTGAGCAGCAGGCCCAGGCCCAGGTACTGGCCGCCGGTGGCCGCCTTGTCCGCCGAGCCGGCGAGCACCAGCAGGCCGGCGCCGCCCGCGGTGAGCAGCAGGCCGAGGATCGTCCGGACGATGTTGGAGCGGGCCTCGGCCGGGGTGCCGTGGTCGCGCAGGGCGGCCATCGGGGCGATCCGGCTGGCCCGGCGGGCCGGGATCCAGGCCGCGATGACGGTGATCAGGATGCCCACCGCGTAGCCGGCCACGAAGACGTCGGGACCGATCTCCAGGTCGCTCGCCTTGAGGTCCATGCCGATCGCGTTCATCAGCTTGATCAGGCCGACCGCGACGCCCAGGCCGACCGCCACGCCGAGGGTCGAGCCGAGCACGCCCAGGATCAGCGCCTCCACCAGCACCGAGCCGTTCACCTGGCGGCGGCTGCCGCCGATGGCGCGCAGCAGGCCGATCTCGCGGGTGCGCTGGGCGACCAGCATCGAGAAGGTGTTGATGATCAGGAAGCCGCCGACGATCAGCGAGATGCCGGCGAAGCCGAGCATCGCGTACTTCATGAAGTTGAGGCCGCTGCCGATCGTCTTGGTGTTCTGGTCCTTCTGCTCGGCCGCGGTCTTGATCTCGTAGCCGCTGCCGACCTTGGCGAGGGCGTCGGCCTTGAGCTGGTCGTCGCTGCGGCTGCCGTCGCCGAAGGCCTCGACGGTGGTGTAGGCCTGCTCGCCGAGCAGCACCTGCTGGGCGGTCGGGGTGTCCAGGAAGGCCAGCGCCGCGCCCGGGTTGGTGGTGGTGAAGGTGGCGATGCCGACGATCGTGTACGGGTGCTGGCCGCCGGCGTTGTCGACCCGGAGCTTGTCGCCGAGGCCGAGCTTGGCCTTCTTGGCGGTGTCCGCGTCCAGCACCAGCTCGCCGGAGCCCTGCGGGACGTGGCCCGAGGTGATCTTCACCGGGTTGCGCGGGGTGTCGGTCCAGTTGCCGACCAGGGTCGGCGCGCCGCTGGTCGGGCCGACCAGCTTGTTGGTGGCCGGGTTGACCAGGATCGCGTTGCCGACCATGACCTGGCCGACGGCGGTCCTCACCCCGGGCACCGCGGCGACCTGCTGGGCGAGCGAGACCGGAACGGTCGGCGTCTTGTCGCTGTCCTGCCGGTCGTCCTCGGCCGGCGTGGGCGGCTGGACCGAGATGTCCGAGGCGGTCGCGGCGAACAGCTTGGAGAAGGTGCTGGTGGCGGTGTTGGAGAACACCAGGGTGCCGGACACGAAGGCGACCGACAGCACGACGGCGACGAGCGAGAGCGCCATCCGGCCCTTGTGGGCGAAGAAGCTCCGCAGTGAGGTCTTGAGCAGCATGGTGAGGTCGTCCCGCCGCTCAGCTGGTGCGCTTGCCGTCGAAACGGCGCATGCGTTCGAGGACGGAGTCGGCGGTCGGCGCGTGCATCTCGTCGACGATCACGCCGTCGGCGAGGAAGAGCACGCGGTCCGCGTAGCCGGCGGCGACCGGGTCGTGGGTGACCATGACCATGGTCTGGCCCAGCTCGTCCACCGAGCGGCGCAGGAAGGTCAGCACCTCGGCGCCGGCCCGGGAGTCCAGGTTCCCGGTGGGCTCGTCGCCGAAGATGATCTCGGGGCGGGCGGCCAGGGCCCGGGCCACCGCGACGCGCTGCTGCTGGCCGCCGGAGAGCTGGGTGGGGCGGTGCTTGAGCCGGCCGGCCAGGCCGACGGTCTCCACCACCTGGTCCAGCCAGGCCTGGTCGGGCCTGCGCCCGGCGATGTCCATCGGGAGCGTGATGTTCTCCAGCGCGTTCAGGGTCGGCAGCAGGTTGAACGCCTGGAAGATGAAGCCGATCTTGTCGCGGCGCAGCCTGGTCAGCTGCTTGTCCTTGAGGCCGGTGATCTCCGTGTCGCCGATCCAGATCCGACCGCCGCTGACCGTGTCCAGGCCGGCCAGGCAGTGCATCAGCGTCGACTTGCCGGAGCCGGAGGGGCCCATGATCGCGGTGAAGCGGCCGCGCTGGATGTCCACGTCGACCGCGTCCAGGGCGGTCACCTTGGTCTCGCCCGAGCCGTACGCCTTGGTGACCTGACGGGCCGACGCGGCGACGGCGGACGGTCCGCCGGGAAGCTGGGGGTCGTACACGGCTGCTGCCGTCGTCACTGGAGTCTCCTAAGAAGTGGGCCCACCCGTTGGCCCCACCCTGCCGACGCGGTCGGCCGCGGACCCGACGGAGTCGGGCCGCGTTCGGGCGGATGAGGACGTGAGATCCACGGTAGGAGTCGGTTGCGGGCCGCTCGTCCTCCGTCGGAATGAAGCGGTGCAACCAAGGTTCTACGGGGTGCGGCGCCCCCTCCCCCTAGGGGGCGCCGCGGGCCGTCTCGGGGTCGCCCCGTACGGGGTCGCGCCGGCCGCTGCTCAGCCGGTCAGCGCGGGTGCGGCCAGCCGTTCCAGGGCGTCGGCGAAGCCCGCCACGACGGGGGCCAGCAGGGCGTCGGTCTCGCGCTCGACCAGGGTGGTGCCGTCCTCCCCGGCGGTGATGTGGCGGTCGAGCACGAACCAGCCCTGGGTGATGTGGCCGGCGCCCATCGAGCTGAGCACCGGGCGCAGCGCGTAGTCGACCGCGAGGACGTGCGCGGGCGAGCCGCCGGTGGCCAGTGGCAGGACGGCCTTGCCGGTGAGCGCGTACTGCGGGAGCACGTCCAGCAGGGCCTTCAGCAGGCCCGAGTAGGCGGCCTTGTAGACGGGGGTGCCGATGACCACGCCGTCGGCGCGGGCGAACAGCTCGGTGACGGCGGCGATCTCGGGGTGGTCGAAGTCGCCCGACAGCAGCGCGTGCGCGGGCAGGCTGCGGGCCTCGAAGGGGATGACGTGGTGGCCGCGGTCGGCGAGGCGGGCGTCGACGTGGCGCAGCAGGCGGGTGGTGCGGGAGGTGGCGGACGGGGAGCCGGAAACGGACAGGACGGTGGCCATGGTTCACCTCTGGCTGGAAGCGGGGCGGCTCTTCGAAACGGCGCCGCAGCGGGCGGGGCGCTGCGGTTCGGTGCTCGGAAGGGGGCGTCTCGACGGGCGCGAGGCGCGAGTGTCAGCCGCGACAGAGCGAACAGGCCACCCCACGCCGCAGGTCGACGTGCCGCCGACGCGTGAGTGCCCAACGCTGATCCATGCCTGAAATGCAAACACGCTGTGTTCGAGGCGGTCAAGAATCGTTTCGGCAGCCGGAACGCGGGTGACGGGACGTTTCAGCGGAACGATCCGGGACGTGCATCAAAACTGCTACAAGAGGCCTGGTGGGGCCCCCGGGGGGAGTCAGGCCGAGCGGGGTCGGGCATCCTCGACGGCATGAACACGTGGCAGGAGGGCCGCCCGGGCGGCGGCGGGAACCCGTACGGAGGCAACGGCGGAGGCGGGGCGGCGGCCGAGCCGCCGCTGCCGTCCTCGCTGAACCCGCGCGGGCCGGGGGCGCCCGCGCCGCGGCAGCCCGAGCCGTCCCGGTACGGCGGCGTCCCGCCGCAGGGCGTGCCCGGTGGCCCGGGCCGGCCCGGCGGTCCGGGTGGTCCCGGCCGGCCCGGCGGTCCGGGTGGTCCCGGCGGCCCGGCCGGTGCGCGGCCGGCCGGTGCCCAGGCCAAGCGCTGGCCGCGGCGGCGGATCGTCAAGTGGTCGGTCTTCGGCGTGCTGATCGCCGTGATGGTGACCGCCGTCTCCACCTACTTCTGGGCGGACTCCAAGCTCAACCACGAGAACGTGCTGGCCGACTACCCGGGCCGCCCGGCGGAGGGCAAGGGCACCAACTGGCTGATCGTCGGCTCGGACAGCCGCGAGGGCCTCACCGATGCCCAGATGGAGGACATGCACACCGGCCACGACGTCGAGGGCAAGCGCAGCGACTCGATGATGATCCTGCACATCGGGGACCACGGGAACACCCTGATGAGCATCCCGCGCGACTCCTGGGTGCCGATACCGGAGTTCAAGACGAGCGGTGGGAAGACCGTCAAGGCCACCACCTCGAAGATCAACTCGGCCTTCGCCACCGGCAACGGCCGGCTCCTGGCGCAGACCGTCGAGATGAACACCGGCATCCACATCGACCACTACGCCGAGATCGGCTTCACCGGCTTCGTCGGCATCGTGGACTCCATCGGTGGCGTCGAGATGCACATCGACCAGGACGTCAAGGACAAGGACTCCGGGCTCGACCTCAAGGCCGGCGACCAGACCCTCAACGGGAAGCAGGCCCTCGCCTTCGTCCGCCAGCGCCACCAGATGGCCGACCAGGACCTCGGCCGGATGCGCAACCAGCAGAAGTTCCTCGGCGCCCTCGCCCACCAGGCCGCCTCCCCGGGCAACGTGCTCAACCCGTTCACCTTCTACCCGCTGGTCGACTCGGCGCTCGGCACCCTGATCGTCGACGACGACTGCGGGCTGACCGACCTGGGCTCGCTCTTCCTCGCCATGAAGGACGTCAACGGCGGCAACGGCAAGACCATGACCGTCCCGGTCGGCAACGCGGACTACCACACCAAGACCGGCGAGTCCGCGGTGCAGTGGGACGCCGGCAAGTCCAAGCAGGTCTTCGACGCCTTCAAGAACGACACCGCGGTGCCGGACTTCAAGTAACCGGCGACTCCGGGCGACCAGCCCGCCACAATGGGTGAATGCCCCTCGTCACCGCACTCGTCTACCGCCGACGCCACCGCCTCCTGGGCCGCCTGGTCCAGGAGGCGCTCGCGCTCTACGGCATGGAGGTGCCGGCCGCCTGCGAGATCGGGCCCGGACTCACCGTGTTCCACCGCGGCTTCGGCACCGTGCTGCACCCGTACACCACGCTCGGCGCGAACGTGACGCTCTACAACGGCGTGACCGTCGGCCGGGCCGACCCGTGGGTGCCGCAGGAGCGCAGCACGATGCGGCGGGTGGTGGTCGAGGACGGCGCGGTGCTGTGCGCGGGCGCCAAGGTGGTGTGCAAGGACGGCGTGCTGACCGTGGGCGCGGGCACCGTCGTCGGCGCCAACGCGGTGCTCACCCGCTCGACCGGGCCGGGCGAGATCTGGGCCGGGGCGCCCGCCCGCAAGGTGGGCGTGCGGGAAGGGACTTGGGCGCCCGGCTCCGCCCCCGCCTGACGGCACACCACCGCCCCGGCGTCAGGCGGACGGAGGGGTCGGCAGCCGGTCGAGCACGATCCCGAAGTGCTCCCGGTACGCGGACAGCGCCCCGGCGTCGGTGAGTTGCTCCTCGGTGCGGCCGCCGTCGGGGGCGGTCCGGATCAGCCGGGTGCCGCTGAGGGTGGTCCGGCCGCCGTCCGGGGCGAGCAGCGAGCAGGTGGCCGACCGGGTGAAGTGGGACTGCGGCGAGGTGGTCTGCCACCAGCAGGTCGGCCCGAAGTCGGCCAGTCGGTACGGGCGCTGGTCGAGCCGGTACTGCGGCACGCCGTCCAGTCGTACGTCCAGCTCGCCGTGGTCGCCGTACGGACTGATCACGACCGTGCCGTGCGGGTCGGGCTGGGCGCCGCGCTCGTCCAGGCGCAGCGGGAGCAGGCTGAACCGGCCGAACCCCACGTCGACCAGCCAGGGTTCGTCCAGGTCGACCCGCAGCGCCAGGTGGTCGAACGGCGGCCCGGGCCGCTCCCCGTCGAAGACCCGGGCGGCCAGCAGGCTCACCCGGTACCCCAGTGTGCGCAGCAACTCGGCGAAGGCGCCGTTGAGTTCGTAGCAGAAGCCGCCGCGCCGCCGGTCCACCAGCTTCGCCACCAGGGCGGCCGGCTCCAGCACCACGGGTTCGCCGAGGTGGATGCTCAGGTTCTCGAACGGGACCGCCCGCAGGTGGGCCCGCTGCAGCAGCGCCAGGCCCTCCGCCGTGGGCGGCCCGGGCTCCGTCACGCCGATCCGCTCCAGGTACGCCGCCCGTACGGCCGGTGCCAGCCCCTCGTACGCCTTCTCGTGATCCACCCGCCCATTCCACCCGGGCGGCGGGCGATCGACCATCGGTCCTTCGTCCTAGGGCCCGCCACGGGTGGGCGGGCACACCACCGCCCCGGAGCGGAAGGTCGGCAGGTCCGACTCCCCGCTCCGGGGCGGTGGGTTGTCACCGGTCCCGGAGGACGGTGATCAGGCGATCTCGCCGGACTTGGCGATGGTGATCTTGGCCGAGGTGCGGCCGCTCTGCGAGCCGAGACCCTCGATCTTCTTCACCAGGTCCATACCCTCGACGACCTCGCCGAAGACGACGTGCTTGCCGTCCAGCCAGTCGGTGACGATGGTGGTGATGAAGAACTGCGAACCGTTGGTGTTGCGACCGGCGTTGGCCATCGAGAGCAGACCCGGGCGGTCGTGCTTCAGCTCGAAGTTCTCGTCCGCGAACTTCTCGCCGTAGATGCTCTTGCCACCGGTGCCGTTGTGGTTGGTGAAGTCACCGCCCTGCAGCATGAAGGCGGGGATCACGCGGTGGAAGCCGGAGCCCTCGTAGCCGAAGCCGTTCTGGCCGGTGGCCAGCTCGCGGAAGTTGCGGGCGGTCTTCGGGACGACGTCGTCGAAGAGCTTGAAGACGATGCGGCCGGCCGGCTCGTCGTTGATGGTGATGTCGAAGAAAACGTTGGAACCCATGCAGGGATCATGGCACGAGCGGCCCGCCGTCGCTCGCCACCCCCGGAGCGCACGAGGTCGGATCGGCGTGTTATCCGGCGGGCGCCGGGCGGAAGCTACCATCGATGTCCGGTTCGCTTGAGCGACTCGACGGGCGCTTCGACCGGGACGACGGGGTGGACGGCATGCGGATCGGTGAACTGGCCCGGCGGACGGGCGTGAGCGAGCGCTCGCTGCGGTACTACGAGCAGCAGGGCCTGCTGCTCGCGCAACGCACCCAGGGCGGCCACCGGGAGTACCCGGAGACGGCGGTGGACCGAGTGGTCCACATCCAGGAGCTGTTCGCGGCCGGGCTGCACAGTCGCACCATCCACAAGATCCTGCCCTGCATGCGGGACTCCGACGGCGGCCCGAACAGGACTGCCACGCCGCTGCTGGTCCAGGAGCTCACCGCGGAGCGTGACCGGATCGACCGGATGATCACCGACCTGCTGCGCTCGCGGGAGGTGCTGGACGAGGTGATCGCCGGCGCCTCCGGGAAGTCGGCGGCGGCGTAGGGGGCTCAGGCCTTGAGCTTGCGCCAGACCGTCTCCAGGGCGGCGATGTCCGCCTCGTCCAGCCGCTCGGTGAAGACCGGCGCGAGGACGGCCCGCCGGGTGGCGTCGGCCTCGGCGAAGACGGCGCGGCCCTGCTCGGTCAGCTCGATCCGCACCGAGCGCGCGTCCGAGGCGGAGGGCGCGCGGGACACCAGCCCGCGCCCCGCCAGGGCGTCCACGACCCGGGAGACCTGGCTGCGGCTGAGCATGGTCTTCGCGCCGAGGTCGGAGGCGGCCACCGGCTCCCGCTGGCCGTTCAGCCAGAGCATCACCTCGAACCAGGACAGCGGCAGCCCGTGCGCCCGGGTGAGCTCCCGGTCGATCCGGGCGGCGAGGGTGGTTCCCGCCCAGACCAGGCCGTAGAAGGCGTGGTCCTGCTCCGACAGCGGGCCCAGGGTGAGATCAGCACGGTCCATGGCGTTCATCGTACCGAGGTTGCGTGCGTGCGCACACAGTTCTAGTGTGTGCGTGCGCACGCAACATGCATCCCCACCACGCCGAGAGGGCCGAAACATGTCCGAGCACACCACCCCCGCCGAGCAGGCCGACCTCGACCGGCTGCGCGCCACGCTGACCGCCGCGGCCGGCGAGAACCGGGCCCGCGCCTTCCTCTACCGCTGGCTGGAGCTGCTGGAGCGGACCACCGGCGACGCCGAGCCGCTGCGCGAACTGCTCGCCGACGACCTGACGATGACCTTCCCCGACGGGCGGGCGCTGCACAGCTACGAGGAGGTCGCCGCCTGGTACGCGGGCACCCGCGAGGCGGTCCAGCTCAGCCTGCACCACGTCCGCGAGCTGACCGTCACCCCGGGGCCCGGCCGGACGTACGACCTGGCCATCGACTTCGACTGGCAGGGCATCGCCAAGGACGGCCGCCCGATGACGGCCCGGACCCGGCACCAGTGGACCCTGACCGACACCGGCGAGCCCCACCTGCGGCTCTCCCGCTTCGCGGTCACCGCCGTCGAGCCCTTCACCCCGGTCCCGGCCGCGCAGGCGCTCGCGCACTGCACGGCCGCCCGCTCCTGAGGCCCGTCCGGCCCCGCAACCCCCGGCGGCACCAGTAGCATCGGCCTCCAACCACCTTGAGGGGGGCGGAACATGAAGCGGATCGGGGTCTACCTGGCGCATCCACGGCCGAGCAGCTTCAACCACGCGCTGTACCAGGCCGTGGTGGACGAGCTGCGCGGGCGCCGCTGCGAGGTACGGGCACACGACCTGTACGCCGAGGGGTTCGCGCCGCTGCTCACCGCCGAGGAGACCGGCACGGTGGCCGACGCCGGGGCCACCACCGACCCCCAACTCGCCCTGCACCGCGCCGAGGTGGCCACCCTGGACGCGCTGGTGCTGATCCACCCCAACTGGTGGGGCATGCCGCCCGCCGTGCTGACCGGCTGGGTGCAGCGGGTGCTGGCCCCCGGCGTCGCCTACAAGCTCGGCACCGCCGACGGCGAGCCGGCCGGACTGCTGCGGGCCGGGCGGGCCCTGGTGCTGAACACCTCGGACACCCCCGGGACCCGGGAGCGCGAGGAGTTCGGCGACCCGCTGGAACGGATCTGGGCGGCCTGCGTGCTGCCGTACGTCGGCGTCACCGACGTCCGGCGGACGGTGTTCCGCACCGTCACCGACTCCCCCGCCGACGAGCGGGCCGAGTGGCTGCGGCAGGCCCGGGAGCAGGCCGCCGCACTGCTCGACTGAGGCCTCACAGCTCGACCTCCGCCACCTCCTGTTCGCCGCTCAGCTCGCCGGTCGGGCGGAAGCCCAGCCGGGCGTAGAACCCGGCCGGGCCGTCCGGGCCCGGGTGGTAGGTGACCGTTGCGCGGGTGCCGCCGCGGCGGCGGATCTCCGCGCAAACCTGCTCGACGGCGAACCGGCCGTAGCCGCCGCGCTGCTGCCCGGCGTCCACCAGCAGGCGCCAGAGGCCGGAGCGGGGGCGGTCGCCGGGCCGCTCCGGGTCGAAGCGGACGTCGAAGAAGGCCATCACGAAGCCGACCGGCCGGCCGCCGTCCAGGATCAGCCGGGGCCAGGCCGTCTCCCCGTACACGTACGCCTCGGCCAGCGACGTCGCCACCGGTGTGACCAGGCCCTCCTGGTCCGGGCGCACCCGCAGGTCGAGGGCGGCGTCGATGTTGTCGGGGGTGAGCACGGCGAGGCTGAGCGTGGAGGACATGGCGGGCAGCCTAGGCAGTCCGGCCGCCCGCCGTCGCGGGGATTCCCGCGGTGTTACGCCCCCGCCGGGAAGTCGGTGGCGCGGCCCACCGCCGCCCAGGCCTCGGCCTCGCTGCGCGCGCCGTCCAGCTTGTCGAGGATCGCGTCCACGGCGTCGGTGCCGAGCGCGAGCCGCAGCGGGGTCTGCTCGGCGTCCAGCGCGGTCAGGATCGCCTCGGCGGCCTTCACCGGGTCGCCCGCCTGCTTGCCGTCGGAGTCCGGCAGGCCGGTGCGGACCGGGCCGACCACCGGCTCGTAGGCGTCGATCGGGGCGGAGTGGGCGAGCGCGCCGCCGCCCGCGAAGCCGGTCCGGAACGCGCCCGGCTCGACGATCAGCACCTTGATCCCGAAGCCGGCCACCTCCTGGGCCAGCGCCTCCGACAGCCCCTCCAGGGCGAACTTGGTGGCCGAGTAGGCGCCGACACCGGGGAAGGAGAACCGGCCGCCCATGCTGCTCATCTGCACCACGGCGCCCGAGCCCTGGGCCCGCATGTGTGGCAGCACGGCCCGGGTGAGCGCGGCCGGACCGAAGAAGTGCAGGTCCATGAGGTCCCGCAGCTCGCGGTCGGTGGTCTCCTCCACGGCGCCGATCACGCCGCGCCCGGCATTGTTCACCAGGACGTCGATCCGGCCGAGCCGGGACACGGCCTCCTCGATGACGGCGGGGATCTGCTCCTGGTCGGTGACGTCCAGCCGGACCGGGACGACCCGGCCGGGGTGGGCGGCCTCCAGCTCGGCCAGCGCCTCGGGGCGCCGGGCGGCGGCGACCACGGTGTCGCCGGCGGCGATGGCGGCCTCGGCGATGGCCTGGCCGAAGCCGGAGTTGGCACCGGTGATCAGCCAGACCCTGCCGGTGGTCTCGTGGGCGGTCATCTGCATTCCTCCGTACTCAGCTGCACTACAGGAAAGTTGACGATCATTTATACGACACCGCCGCGGCCGGCGGTCAGGCCCGCCCGGAAACGCCGGAGCCCCCGGCCGATCGGAATCGGTCGGGGGCTCCGAGGAGTTCGAGGTCGGACCCGTTACGGGAGGTTGCGGGCCATCACGATGCGCTGGACCTGGTTGGTGCCCTCGTAGATCTGGGTGATCTTCGCGTCACGCATCATCCGCTCCACCGGGTAGTCCCGGGTGTAGCCGTAACCACCCAGCAGCTGCACCGCGTCCGTGGTCACCTCCATCGCCACGTCCGACGCGAAGCACTTCGCCGCCGCACCGAAGAACGTCAGATCCGCGTCCCCGCGCTGCGACTTCGCCGCCGCCACGTACGTCATCTGCCGCGCGGCCTCCAGCTTCATCGCCATGTCCGCCAGCATGAACTGCACACCCTGGAACTCCGCGATCGCCTTGCCGAACTGCCGACGCTCCTGGACATAGCCCTTCGCGTAGTCCAGCGCACCCTGCGCGAT
>NZ_JBHVVI010000078.1:0-43846 GCF_042883685.1 Kitasatospora sp. NPDC058190 | reverse complement strand
CGGTCGGCCTGGGCCGGCGTCGAGCGGGTGGGGACGCGGCGCACCGCGGTGCGCCGGCCCGGGCCGTCAGCTCCCGTCCTGCCGCCGCCCGCGCTTGGCCGGGCGGCGGCTCGGCGTCTGCCCGTCCACCGGCAGTCCCAGGTGGGCGAGCACCTCGCGCACGGCCAGGCGCCCGGCCCTGCGGTAGGAGTGCTCGCTGGTGTCCACGTCGTGCACGACGGTGTGCTGCACCACCAGCGCCAACGCCACCGGGACGCCGGGCAGTTGGTCGGCCAGTTCCAGGCGGACGCCCTCGGCCAGCGCGGCGTGGTAGCGGGCGAGGTCCTCCGGGGTCGGGTCGCCGCGCACGGTGGCGCCTGCGGCGACCTCCAGGTGCAGGCCCTCCTCCCACGGCTCGAAGTCCACCGTGGCGTCCGCGACGTCGCTCGGGCAGCCCGCCTGGAACACGTAGCGGGCCCGCACGCCGCGCACGGGGCGGGGCGGGAAGGCCGGCATCGGCTGAGGGTCCATCACGGTTCCGACCGGGTGCTCAGGAGTAGGTGATCTCGACCGAGGTGACGACGACGTCCTCGACCGGGCGGTCGTCCTCGGTGGGCGTGGTGGCGATCGCGTCGACGACGGCCTTGGAGGCGGCGTCGGCGACCTGGCCGAAGATGGTGTGGCGGCGGTTGAGGTGGGTGGGGGCGCCCACCGTGATGAAGAACTGCGAACCGTTGGTGCCCGGGCCGGAGTTGGCCATCGCCAGCAGGTAGGGCTTGGTGAAGAACAGCTCCGGGTGGAACTCGTCCGCGAAGGCGTAGCCGGGGCCGCCGGTGCCGGTGCCGGTCGGGTCGCCGCCCTGGATCATGAAGCCCGCGATCACGCGGTGGAACAGGGTGCCGTCGTAGTACGGGCCGCTGCCCGGCTCGCCGGTGCGCGGGTCGGTGTACTCCCGGGTGCCCTCGGCGAGTTCGACGAAGTTGCGGACCGTCTTCGGCGCGTGGAACGGGAACAGTTCCAGCCGGATCGGGCCGGCCGTGGTGTGCAGGGTGGCGAACCGGGCAGTGGCCACGGGTGACTCCTCGGGTCGTTCAGTCGATCATCAGGGCTTTCGGGTGCGCATCCTGGCACAGTGGGGTGTTCGCGGCCGAACCGGGTGGGCCGGAAGAGGAAAGGGGTGACCGCGGTGATCGGTGCGGTACTGGTGGCGCTACTGGTGCTGGTCGTCGCCGGGTGCGGGTGCGTGGTGTGGGCCGAGCGCGGCGGGCCGCGCTGGGTGCGCGTGGTCGCGGCCGTCACGCTCGGCGCGGGAGAGGCGCTGCGGCACCTTGAGCGCAGTCGGCGCCGTCAGCGCAGGCGGCGCAGGAGTGTGAGCGGCGGGGACGGCGGCGCCGGGGACTGAGCGGCCCGGCGGCTGAGACAAGCGCATCCCCGGCCGTCGCCGTGACGGCGGCGACGGCCGGGGAGGTACGGGGGTGTCAGCTCTCGGCGGAGCGGCGACGGGAGATCGCGACCAGCGCGGCCCCGGCGGCGACGGCCGCGGCGGCGCCGCCGGCCTCCCAGCCGAGCCCGTCGGTGCCGGTGGCGGCGAGCGTGCCGGTGCGGGTGGCGGTGGCCTCGACGCCCACGCCCGTACTGGTACCCGTACCCGCGGCGGCGGCGGCGCCGGAGCCGGAGCCGGTGGCGTCGGTGGTGGTGCCGGTCAGGGCGGCCGGCTGGACGGTCTGCGGCTGCTGGGTGCCCTGGCCCTGCTGCCCGGCGGGCTTGTCGGCCGGCTTGTCGGCGGGCTTGTCGGCGGGCTTGTTCGCGGCGGCCTCGTCCAGAGCGCGGGCCTTGGCCCAGCCCTCGTTGAGGAAGGCCAGGATGTCGGCGTCGCTGCCGTCCATCGCCTTGCCCGCCGCCTCGCGCACGGCCGGGCCGCCGGAGGCCATGATCTGGGAGACCTTCACCCGGTTGTCGTCGGAGCGCAGCTTGGGCAGCTCGACCTGCAGGAAGTGGGCCACGTCGGCCGGGGTGCCGTTGAGCGCCTTCTGGGCGGCCTCGGCAGTGTCCCGGCTGATGTTCTTGTCGGCCAGGACGACCAGCACCGCGACGCGGTCGTCCTCGGCCTGGGCGGCGGGCCAGCCCTCCTTGAGGAACTTGGTGATGTCCGCGTCGCTGCCGTTCATCGCCTTGACGGCCCCCTCGCGCACGGCGCGGCCGCCGGAGGCGATGAGCTGGGCGACCTTCACCCGGTTGTCGATGGCGCGCTGCTGGGGAAGCTCGGTCTCCAGGAAGTGCCGCATCTCGGCGGCGGTGCCCTTGAGGGCCTTCTCGCCGGCCTCGCGCACCCCGGGCCCGGTCTCCTTGTCCGCGAGGATCCGCTGGATCTCGGCGCGGTCCTGGTCCTCGGCCTGGGCGGCGGGCCAGCCCTCCTTGAGGAACTTGGTGATGTCCGCGTCGCCGCCGTCCAGCGCCTTGCCGGCCGCCGCGCGCACGGCCGGGCCGCCGGAGGCCATGATCTGGGACACCTTCACCCGAAGGTCGTCGCCGCGCTGCTTGGCCAGATCGACCTCCAGGAAGTGCCGCAGCTCGGCCGCACCGCCCTTGAGGGCCTTCTCGGCCGCCTCGCGCACCCCGGGCCCGGTCTCCTTGTCGGCCAGGATCCGCTGGATCTCGGCGCGGTCGCGCTGCTCCTGGCCGTCGGTGCCCTCGGTGGGGGCGGCGTCCGGCGCCGAACCCGAGGCGGTGTCAGGGCCGGAGACGCCGGCCGGCTGGGGGGCGTCGGCGGCCGAGGCCGTCGAGGGGAACAGCACGGCGGGGGCCAGGACGGCGGCCGCGACGACGGCGGACACCCGGGGCAGCTTCATGTAGCGGAACCTGTCTTCTTCATGTGAAGGGATCATGAACGCCCCACAGCATAGATCCTCTTTTACTTTTGCCATACCAGGTATTTGTCCGGGCCTCCGGACCCCGCCCGAAGGCGTGTCCCGCCTGGTCAAGTACGCCGCTAGGGTGGGCGGATGAGCTTCCATCTGGTCGTCGGACACGGGCCCGCCGGGGCCGCCACCGCCCGCCTGCTGGCCGAACAGGGCCACCGGGTCCGGGTCGTCACCCGCACCGGACGCCCCGCCGGGCAGGCCGTCGAGGGCGTCGAACACCTCGCCCTCGACGCGAGCGACCCCGCCGGACTGGCGCGGGCCGCCCGCGGCGCCGTCGCGCTCTACGGCTGCGCCGCACCGCCGCTGCCGCAGTGGACCCAGCGCTGGCCCGCCCTCAACTCCGCGCTGTGCGCGGCGGCCGAGGACAGCGGCGCGGTGCTGGTCATGCTCGGCAACCTGTACGGCTACGGCCCGGTCGAGCGTCCGATGACCGAGGACCTGCCGCTGGCCGCGAGCGGCCCCAAGGGGCGGGTGCGGGCGGCTGCCTGGGAGCAGGCGCGGGCGCTGCACGAGGCCGGGCGGATCCGGGCCGTGGAGGTGCGGGCCTCGGACTTCTTCGGACCGGGCGTCACCGACGGCGGCCACCTGGCCGCCCGGGCGATGCCGGGCCTGCTGAAGGGCCGTCCGGTCGCGGTGCTCGGCGACCCGGACACCCCGCACAGCTGGACCTACCTGCCGGACGTGGCCCGGGCGTTGGTCGAGGTCGCGGGCGACGAGCGGGCCTGGGGCCGGGCCTGGCACGCGCCCACCACCCCCGCCCTGTCGGTGCGCGCGATGGTCGATCGCCTGGCCGCCGAGGCCGGCGCCGGCCCGGTCGCGGTGCGCCGCCTGTCCCCCGTCCTGCTGGGCGTGGCCGGGCTGTTCTCCCCGCTGCTGCGCGAACTGCGCGAGGTCCGCTACCAGTTCGACCGCCCGTTCACCGTGGACGCCTCCGCCTACGAGGCGGCGTTCGCGGTCCGGGCCACACCGCTGGAGGAGCAGCTCGCGGCGACGATCGCGTGGTGGCGCGAGCGGCTGGAGTCCTGACGGCACATCAGTGCTTGAGCGCGTCCGCCCCGCGGTAGCCGGCCGGCACGCCCTCGATCAGGATGATGTCGGCGACCATGTGCCGGGTGCGCAGCGACAGGATCTCCCGGTAGGCGGGCGAGTCCCACCAGGCCCGGGCCCGCTCGTGGTCGGGGAACTCGATGACGATCGTCCCGCCCGAACCCCAGCGGCCCTCCACCGTCTCGTACGTGCCGCCGTGGACGATGAAGCGGCCGTCGAAGGGGTCGAGGGTGGCGTCGATGCGCTCCAGGTACTCGACGATGTCGGGGCCGAACTCGACCGAGTGGACCTGGGCGATCGCGTAGGCGGTCATGGCTTGCTCCTGGAGGGTTCGTCGTGGGCGTTTCCGTCTGACGTCTCCGACAGTAGGGCGCGGGGGGCAGGGGCCGAATCAGTCACGTATCGGCAGGGGGACGTAGGAGCCGGGAGCGGGTGCCCTCCTCCTGGCCGACCACCTCCCGGCCCTGGGCCCGCCCCGGCGCAGCAGGCAGAAGCCCCGCACGGCCACAGCCCGTGCGGGGCGCCCCTGCTGCTTCAGCTGGCCGGAAACTCCCCGCCCTTGACCCCCGCGAGGAACGAGGACCAGGCATCGGCCGGGAAGAGCAGGGTCGGCCCGTCCGGGTCCTTCGAGTCCCGGACCGGCACAACGCCAGTCACACCACTGGCCATCTCCACACATTCGCTCTGCGCACCAGAGAACGAGGACTTCCGCCACTCAAGCCCTTCAGCGCCATACGGCGAGAACTCGCTCACAATCCCTAGACCTTCTCACTCGCCACGCGCCCGATGAGCGCGATCGATTCATTGCGGGGAAGCGACTCCGCCAGCGCACGGCGGAACAGATTGGTGTACTTGAAGACTTCGTCGGGCTCCTCAAGGTACAGAGTGCTGAGGAGGCTGTCGACGTACACCACATCCGTCTCAGCAGTCTCCGGAAAGCCGAGGATGGTGACCGGCCCGAAGAGCGCCGCGTGAACCTCCGACGCCTCAGGCAGAATCTGGACGTTGATGTTAGGGCGTTCGGCAGAGGCCGCCAGGGAGAGAAGTTGCTCCCGCATGACCGTCGAACCACCGACCTGATGCCTCAGTGCAGACTCCGAGATCACGGCCCACACCCGCAGCGGCAGGTCCCTGGTGAGGACTGAGCGACGCTCCTGGCGCACCTTCGTCAGAGTCTCGATCTGGTCAGGCGTCGCATCCTCTATCTGCGCCCTCACAACCGCTCTGGTGTAGTCCTCGGTCTGCAAGATCCCTGGCACCAGGAAAGTTTGGATGCTGTACATGTCCGACGCATCGGACTCCAGTGCAATGTAGTCGGCATAGTGCGGCGACAGAGTGTCCGAGTACCGGTCCCACCACCCACGAAGACGACCCTCGCGTGACAGGACTTCCAAACGGTCCCTGGCCTCCGAATCCGTCACTCCGTACAGGTCGAGCAACAGCCTGAGGTCCACCAACCGAATGCCGGACTGGGCGGCCTCGATACGGCTGATCTTGCTCTCGGCGCATGCCAGATGGCGCGCAGCTTGGGCCATCGTCTGGTTCGCCCCGGTCCGCAGCTCCTTGAGCGTTCGAGCCAACCGGCGCTGACGCACTGTCGGATTCCTGTTCGTGGGCACAGCCCGCGACCTCCCCTCTTCTGTGATCTGCCAGTCTGCCCCCATCTCACCTTCGACAACAATCTTGTTCGGCTTTCAAAGTGAAGACTTGCACCATGGAAGCTTCCAGGAGCATGCTACTCACCGTAGTCCGCTACTCGACATAAAGTGATCATGGCGGGCTCATCACCCGGGCATTCCCATGCCTTCCTCAGCCGTCTCACCCCGCACACTCCGGAGGTGGCTCCGCCATGCCTGAAACCGACTCCCCCTCCCCCACCCCCACCGAGAAGGCCTGCCGACTGCCCCGGTGCCGGACCTCCCCCGGTGTCGCCCGGCAGCGGCTCCGTGACTTCCTCGCCCCCTTCCCCGTCGGCGAACTCCTCCTGTCGACCGGCGAGTTGCTCGTCAGCGAGCTGGTCACCAACGCCGTCCAGCACGCCCGGGTCCCGCGCGACCGCCTGATCCACGTCCACTTCCGCCTCACCCCGGACGACACCCTCCGCATCGAGGTGCACGACGCCGACAGCGAGAAGCCCGCGTTCCGCAAAGCCCCCGCTTCCGCCGAGAGGGGCCGGGGCCTGCTCCTCGTCCACGAGCTGGCCCAGAGCTGGGGCTGTTCCCCGCGCGAGGGCGGCATCGGCAAGTTCGTCTGGTGCCACATCACCCCCGAGGGGGCCGCCGCGTGACCACCGTCGTCCGGGCCGGAATCACCGGCATCATGGCGCCCGCCCTCTTCCCCGGCCTCGACCATGCCCTGCCCGTCCTCTGGGAGCGCGTCCGCGAACTCCCCGTCCGGGAGGCCCACCGGGACTTCATCCGGATCTGCATCGGCCCCGGTGGCGGCCAGGGCGTCGCCCGCTGCCTCGCCCGGGGCGGCAGCTGGAGCACCACCCTCTACGTCGGCGGTATGACCGACTGGACCGCCCACCCGATCACCATCACCACCCATCAGCCCTGAACTCCCCCGTCCCCGCCCGGCGTCCGCGCCGGGCGGGGACGGCGCGCAGCTGTCGCCAGTGCCGCACCACGAGGCCGCCGGGGATCCCAACCGAGCAAGATCGGCGGCTCAAGCCGAGGGATCCCCTCACGTCCAAGGATCCTCGAAGCGGTCCCGGGCCGCCGCCTGGTCCTTGTAGTGCAGGAAGCGGGGTACCGGAATGTCCGGAAGGGACAGATCACTCAAGGGCCACTCCTCGAAGTCGTCACGCAGGAGCCGGAGCAAGAACTCAGCCATCCCACAGGGGTACACCGACCATTCGGCATCGACCCTCTTGTAGACAGCGACCGGCCAGCAGTTCGGATCAGGATCCGTGGTGGCCCAGCAGAGGGTGTCCGCGCCCGCGGTCGTGCCCCAGATGAGCATGTCCTCCAAGCGGTAGACCCCCGCCAGCGACGGATCGCTCCAATGCCGCAGCGCACTGTCCGCCAACGCCGCCTCGGAGATCCGTGAAACCCAGTCCCCGCGCAACGGTTCCCCGTGAACGGCCGGTGTGACGAAGTTCAGCGAGTCCTCGATCGATCCGCTGCCGAAGGCCGCCACGAAGGACCGGTAATCAGCCGGGAACGACACACCGTACGCTTCATCGGCCGCGGTCCAGTCGATGTCCTCGCCACGGGTCGGGCCGGGACGTGACACTCGCCGAATGATTTCCGCCACGGCATCCGATGTGCCATAGGTATTGCTGTTCACGCTATTCCACCCATCCGCTTGGCGAATACGCACCCATGTTGTGCCACTTCATGTCCGAGAAGCTGTACATGTCGTTGGGAACAAAGCTGTCGAAGAAGAGCTCGGTACCACCGGTCGAACTGTATCCCGAAGCCTTCATCTGGAACCCGACGGGAATCACTCCGCCCCCGGCGTACTTGGGCGTCACCCAGTAGTGCACGACCTGCCCTGCGTTCACGGCCTTCCTGACCAGGTCCTCGTAATGGGCCATGTTGTCGACGTGGTGGGCCGGGCTTCCGCCCATGGGGGTCGAATTGGCCGTACGGGAACAGCTGGCGATGTTCTCGTACGCCGTCCCCTCACCACCAAGGGAACCCGCGAGCAGATGGCAGATGTTGCGCCAGTTGCTGGTGTCGTTGTGCCCGAGCCACCAGGTGAAAGTGGCTGCCCACACGTGGCCCGGCGGGAGGACTGCGTTGGGTCCGGACGGCTTGGTCGCGATGTCCTTGCCCTTGTTGTGTGTCTCGACGAATGCCTTGTCGAGACAGGCTTCCACGCCAGTGGCACGACCGCCGTTGCCCGCGTCGACCGGCGAGTAGAGACGCCAGCCACCACCGAACCCGTTGCGGCAGTCACTGCCGGGGGGCCGATCCGTGTCCTCTCCCGGCTGGGGGCCAGGGGCCGACGCCACGACGGCCGGGGTGACGTTCTGCTGGGCCGTCAGCATCGCCGAGAGGTCGGCGGAGCTGTAGGAGGCCGCGATGACAGTGGGGGCCTGGTTCGGGTCCGGCGGGGTCCAGTCGAGTTGGGGAGCGGGGCGCTCGACGGCGGCGCGGGTCTTGTCGAACAGGGGCTTGGGGGGCTCCTGGTGGAAGACGGCGGGGCGCACGGGTGACGTGGGCCGCCGGCAGGTGTTGCACGTGCCGCCCGACGAGTGGGGGCGGGCGCGTCCGACGGGCCTCGGCTCGTCCTCGACCGGCTGGCCGGTCGGGTCCTGCGGGTTGTAGGACGAGGAGGGCAGTGGCCTCGGGCGGTGCCGGGCCTCCCACTTCTCCTGGTAGTACTCGCTGAGGTCGTAGGAGCCGTCCGCCGTCGAGCCGTAGTACCCG
Organism: Kitasatospora sp. NPDC058190; assembly: GCF_042883685.1. Taxonomy (NCBI): domain Bacteria; kingdom Bacillati; phylum Actinomycetota; class Actinomycetes; order Kitasatosporales; family Streptomycetaceae; genus Kitasatospora; species Kitasatospora sp. NPDC058190. Next base: position 35,520 of record NZ_JBHVVI010000078.1, on the reverse strand, counting down.
ACGTAGCCCGACGGGTTGGTGTAGGCCGAGGTGTAGGGATTGTTGGTCGGGGCCTTCCCCGTGTAGGAGTTGACCTCGTCGGCGTATGCCTGGGAGGCCCGGGGCCTGCCCGCGGTCTGGCCCTGCCTGATGGTGATGGTGTTGTTGGCGAAATCGATGCCCTGGTAGCTGTTGTTGGCGGGCGCCTCCTGAACGACCTCGGGGCCGGGGACGACGGGCTCGCCGGCGCCACCGACACCACCTTCGCCACCGGCGCCGCCCTTGGGCACTTCGTGCCCGGTGGGGTCGATGCCGTTCAGCGGGCTGCCGTTGGCGTAGGTGTAGCGGTTGGCCCGGGCGGAGGACGTCGGGTCCAGGAGGGCGGAGTCGCGGCTGGTGAAGCCGCCGGTGCCCGGGCGGTACCAGCGCGCGGCCATGTTGACGTCGCCGCTGCTCGGGTCGGTCCAGCCGCTCTGGTAGCCCAGGCTGGTGCCGGTGCCGCTGGTGGCGGTGGGCTTGCCGAAGGGGTCGTAGGTGGTGGAGCCGGTGACGGTGGCGCCGTTGGCATCCAGGGTCGTGGTGACGTCGGTGTGCTGGTCGGTGCGCAGGCGCACGCTGCTGGTGGCGTTGGCGGCGCCGAGCAGGTTGCCGGCGGTGTCGCGGGCGTAGGTCCAGGTGCCGTCGCCGGTCAGCTCGTTGGAGCCGCCGTCGTAGCTGAAGCGGGCGGCGCCCCGGCTGGCGACGCGGTCGAGGCCGTCGTAGGTGTAGCTGGTGGTGCCCTCGGTGATCAGGCGGCCGAAGGCGTCGTCGGCGAGGGTGTCCTCCTTGGTTCCGGTGGTGACGGCGGCCAGGGTGCCGCGCGGGGTGTAGCGGTAGGTGCTGGTGCCGTCCGACTGCAGGCGGTTGCGCTCGTCGTAGGAGGCGGTGGCGGTGCCGTTCCCGGTGCGGTTGCCGGCGGCGTCCCACGTGTAGGCGGTGGTGGTGCCGTCGACGGTCCAGGAGGTGAGGCGGTCGGCCAGGTCGTAGCCGTAGCGGTTGTCCTTGACCGGGTCGGTGGCGCCGCCACTGACGGTCTTGCGGGTCAGGCGGTTGTCGAGGTCGTACTCGTAGGCCGTGCCGGCGAGCGGGGTGCCGGTGCCGCCGACGGCCACGAGCTGGTCGCCGGCCAGGCGACCGAGCGGGTCGTAGCTCAGACGCCGCTCGGACATGACCTGGTCCTTGCTGGTGTCGACCGGGTCGGCCTGGATGTACCACTGCTTGCTCAGGCGGCCGTCGCCGTCGTAGCCGTACCAGTTCTTGGTCTTGAGCTTGGGGTTGTTGGCCCAGTCGAGCTGGCCGTCGGCCTTGTAGCCGAAGACGGTCAGGTCGGTGTCCTTGTCCGTGCGCTTGGTGACGCGCCCGTCGGCGTCGTACTCCCAGGTCTGGGCGGGCAGCGTCAGGTCGGCACCGGCCTTGATGAGCAGGCCGCGGTCGTTGTACGCGTAGTTCTGGCCGTTCAGGGCCGGGGAGTTGTGCCGGATCAGGTGCCCGGCCTTGTCGTAGGCGAACTCCCGGTCGGCGGTGTCGGCCTCCGCGCCGGTGCCGCTCTCGTGCACCAGGCGTCCGAGCGGGTCGTAGGTGCTGGTGCGCACCACGCCGCCCGGTTCGGTGCTGCGCACCGCCTGCCCGGCCACGTCGTAGCTCGTGGTCCAGGTGCGGTCGGCCGCGGCCGGGTGAGCGGTGGTGGCCGGCTCGACGGTGGACTCCGGCAGGCCCCAGGTGTTGAAGGTGTAGACGGTGGTGTTGCCCTTGCCGTCGGTCAGGCGGGTGCGGTGGCCGGCGGCGTCGTAGCCGAAGGTGGTGGTGATGTTCTGGCCGGCGGCGACCGGTTCGGTGAGCTTGACCGGGCGGCCGAGCGCGTCGTAGGCGGTGCTGGTGACGGCGCCGGTGGCCGGGCTGGTGCTGGTGAGCGTCCGCCCTTCCAGGTCGTAGGTGGCGGTGGTGGTGCGCAGCACGGTGCCGGACGGGTCGAGGTCGTCGGTGGCGGTGGGGTTGCCGAGGGCGTCGTAGCGGGTGCGCACGGATTCGCCGAGCGGGGCGATGGTGCGCACGGCGCGGCCGGCCCCGTCGTATTCGGCCTTGCTGACGCGTCCGAGGGGGTCGGTGCTGGTGAGCGTTTGGCCGGCGGGGTTGTAGGTGGCGCTGCTGGTGCTGCCGGCCGGGGTGGTGAGGTTGGCGAGGTTGCCGGCGTCGTCCCAGGTGAGCTTGGTGGTCAGGTTCTGGGGGGTGGGCTGGCGTTCGGCGACGGTCGCGGTGAGGGTGCGGCCGAGCTGGTCGTAGGTGGCTTCGGTGCGGGCGCCGAGCGGGTCGGTGGCGGACAGTTGGAGGCCGGTGGGGGTCCAGGTGGCGGCCCAGGTGGGCGGGTTGTCGTCCATCGGGGGCTGGAGGCCGCCGGTGGAGTTGGGGTCGACGCGCTGGACCTGGTGGCTGAGTCGGTCGTAGCCGAAGGTGGTGCGCCGCCCGGCGGGGTCGGTGGTGGCGGTGACGCGGGAGAGCTTGTCGTACTCGACGCGGCTGACGGCGGTGAGCGCGGTGGTGGCGCCTGGCGGGGTGTAGGAGGGCAGGCGGGTCTCGGTGACGCGGCCGAGCGGGTCGACGGCGATCTTGGTGACCTGGCCGAGCGGGTCCTTGGTGGAGACGGCCTCGCCGAAGGCGTTGTAGCCGGTGGTGGTGGTCGGGCGGACGGTGGTGGCGGCCGCTCCGCCGCTCTCGGCGGCGATCGGCGGCGCGGTGGCGGCGGTCTGCCGGCCGAGGCCGTCGTACTGGAAGGTGGCGGTGTAGGCGGCCGGGTCGGCGCCCGGGGCGTTGCCGTTCGGGGAGGTGGCGGCGGTGAGCAGGCCGCGCTGGTCGTAGCTGAAGGTGCTCAGCGCGGTGGGGCCGCCGGCGGAGGAGGCGAGCTGGCTGCGGGTCAGGCGGCCTGCGGTGTCGTAGGTGTTGGTCTGGACGCTGTTCTCGGTGTCGCTGACCTTGAGGGTGCTGGTGGTGACGCGGTCGTCGGCGTCGTAGCCGAGGGTGGTGGTGCGCCCCAGGCCGGCCGGGTCGAGGACGGTCTGGGTGACCCGCCCGGAGGGGTCGATCGTGCGCACGGCGGTGGTGCGGCCGCCGCCGGTGGTCTGCTTGACCAGGTGGCCGGCGCCGTCGTACTCGTCGGTTTCCAGGACGATGGAGTGGGTGGTGCCGTCGGCCTGGGTGACGCTCTGGGCGGTGACGGTGGCGGGCAGGCCGTCGTCGAAGTAGGTGTAGCTGGTGACGGCGCCCATGGCGTCGGTGAGGGAGGCCAGGCGGCCGGCGGGGTCGTAGGCGCGGGATTCCAGGGTCAGGTCGCGCACGCCCTTGCCGTCGCCGTTCCAGCCCTCGACGACGGTGGTCGCCGGCTGGCTGCGCGGGGTGTAGGTGTAGCGGGTGACCTGGCCGAGCGGGTCGGTGACGGAGGCGCGGCGGCTGAGGGCGTCGTAGCCGTAGCGGGTGACGCCGCCCATCGCGTCGGTGTCACTCTCCGGGCGGCCGGCGCTGTCGTAGCTGCTGCTGGTGGTGCGGGAGCCGTCGGTGCCGGCGATGTCGGCGGTGGTGCTGCTGGTGGGGCGGCCGTCGGCGTCGAAGGCGACGGTGGCCTTGGTCTGGTGGGTGTCGCCGGTGACGGCGTCGGTGACCTTGGGGCCGGTCTGGGCGGTCTGGCGGCCGAGGTCGTCGTACTCGTAGGTGGTGGTGACGCCGGCGGGCTGGGCGTCGGAGGTCTCGGTGGACCAGGTCTTGCGGCCGGCGGCGTTGTAGCCGTAGGTGAGGGTGAGTCCGCTGGGCAGGGTGGTGCGGGCCAGGTCGCCGGTGGAGTAGTAGGTGTAGGTGGTGACGGCGCCGGCGGCGGTGGTGTCGCTGGCGGGCAGCCCGGCCGGGGTGGTGCCGCCACTGTAGGCGGGCTCGGTGCCGGTGGTGTAGGCGGTGTGGGTGGTGCGGCCGTCGGGGCGGGTGGTGGATTCGGGCAGGCCGAGGGCGTTGTAGGCGACGGTGGTGCGGTAGGTGGTGTCGCCGGGGCCGGCGGAGCGGGCGTCGCGGGTCTCGGTGGGCTTGTCGTTGCGCGGGTCGTTCGGGTTGGCGGGGTTGTAGTAGTAGCTGGTGTAGGAGGTCCAGCAGGAGTTGACGTCGCGGCAGGTGGTCAGGGAGACGGTGTTGCCGCGGGCGTCCTGGCCGCTGACGGTGGAGTGGCCGTTGGGGTCGGTGACGGTGTGGACGAAGCCGCCGGTGTCGTAGGTGTAGCTGGTGGTGTTGCCGGCCTCGTCGGTGCGGGAGATGAGGCGGTTGCCGCGGGTGGCGTCGTGGATGTCGGTGGTGGTGTTGCCGGCCGGGTCGGTGAGGGTGACGCGGGAGGCCAGTTCGGTGGCCGAGGAGGCGGAACGTGCCTGGTAGTGGGCGGCGACGCGCTCGGCGCTCAGCGGGTGCTGGTAGATGGCGGCCTCGTCGATCTGGCCGGTGAGCCAGGACCATCCGCCGTTGCCGGCGGGCCAGTTGCCGAGGTAGCCGCCACCGAGGGTGACGCGGTCCATGTCGAGGTGGTTGACGGTGCCGGAGGCGGTGCCGACCAGGGTGCCGTCCAGGTACAGCGACTGGGTGCCCTGGGCGGCGCTGATGACCGCCTGGTGCCAGGAGCCGTCGGTGACGGTGCCGGCGGAGGTGATCGGGCCGTTGGTGGCGCCGAAGAACATGCCGCGCAGCTTGCCGTCGGTGCCGACGTACAGGACGGGCACGGTGTTGCCGCTGGTGTTGTTGGCCTGGTCCAGGAGGATGCCGGTGCCGCTGGTGCGGAACCACAGTTCGGCGGCGAGGTCGGTCTGGCTGCGCAGGATCTGGGCGGGCACCTCGACGTAGGAGGTGTTGGTGCCGTTGAACTCGGCGGCGTGGCCGTCGCCGGGGCCGAACACGCCGGTGGTGCCGGGTTTGACGGCGCTCGCGTAGGTGCCGTTGCCCTTGATGGCGGCGACCTCGCTGGCGGCGGTGGTGCCGCCGGTCTCGTCCAGGCGCCAGTAGCCGCCGGGAGAGTCGGCGACGACGGAGCCGCGGTAGCCGATGCCCTGGCCGCCGACCTGGGCGCTGCGGGCGCGGTAGTGGGCGACGACGTCGCTGTCGGTGAGCGGGTGCTGGTAGATGGCGACTTCGTCGATGGTGCCGGTGAAGTGGCTGATGTCACCCGGGGAGGCGGGCCAGGAGCGGGCGAAGCCGGCGCCGATGTAGGTGTGGCTGTTCTGCTGGTGGTCGACGGTTCCGTTCTGGACGCCGACGATCTGGCCGTCGAGGTAGATGGTCTGGACGGTGCCCTGGACGGAGAAGACGGCGTGGTGCCAGGTGCCGTCGGTGACGGCGTTCGGGGAGGCGAGGGTGGTGTCGGCGCTGCCGTAGAAGCGGTTGCGCAGCTTGCCGTCGCTGCCGATGTACATGACCGGGGTCCAGGTGCCGCCGACGCCGTTCGGGTCGTCGATGGTGCGGCTCTGGTCGCCGATCAGCACGCCCGGGGTGGTGGTGTTGAACCAGAGTTCGACGGCGAGTTCGGTCTTGGCGTGCAGGACGTCCTGGGGGATCTCGATCTGGGACTTGGCGGAGCCGTCGAAGCGGGCGGCGGTGTCGTCGGTGGGGGCGAAGACGCCGGGGGCCTTCTTGGCGACGGCGTCGCCGTAGGTGCCGGCCAGGCCGTTGCCGACCTCGCTGGCGGCGCTGGCGCCGTCGCGTTCGCCCAGGCGCCAGTAGCCGGCCGGGGCGGAGGCCTTGACGGCGTTGCTGTAGAGGAAGGAGCCGCCGCTGTAGGTGGGTTCGGAGATCTTCCAGTCGCCCTTGGCGGCGTCGGTGATCTTGGTGACGCGCTCGGTGGTGGCGTCGTAGGTGACCTGGGCGCTGGTGCGGCCGCTGGGCAGGGTGGTCTTGGTGAGCTGGGCGCTGCCGGTGCGCAGGGCGTAGTGCTCGGCGACGGTCTGTTCGGTGAGCGGGTAGTCGTAGATCGCGGTTTCGGCGATCTGGCCGGTGAACCAGGACCAGCCGCCGTTGCTGGCGGGCCAGTTGCCCGCCCAGTTGCCGGTGTAGCCGCCGCCGAGGTAGGCGCGGTCCATGTTGAGGTGGTCGATGTCGCCGGGGGTGGTGTCGACCAGGGCGCCGTCGAGGAACATCGCGGTGTTGTCGCGGGCGCCGGCCAGGACGACGTGGTGCCAGGTGTTGTCGGTGACGTCCTTGGTGCTGGTGACGGGGGCGTTCGGGCTGTTGAACTTGCCGCGCAGCTTGTTGTCGGTGCCGACGTACAGGGCGGGGACGACGTTGTACGGGGTCTCGCCCATGGCGCGGTTCTGGTAGCTGAGGATGACGCCGGGGGAACTGGTGCGGAACCACAGTTCGACGCTGCGGTTGACGGAGGAGCTGATGGCGCGGTTGGGCAGCTCGACGTAGGAGGTGGAGCGGCCGTTGAAGGTGATCGCCTGGTTGCCGCTGGCGGTCAGCGCGCCGTCGGCGCCGGGGGTGACGTCCGTGGCCGTGGCCGGGGCGCGGTCGCTGACCTGGGCGTCGTTGGTGAGGGTGCTGCCGTCGCCCTGGCCGAGGCGCCAGTAGCCGCTGGGGCCGGCGTCGCGCACGGCGGTGCGGTAGCGCGAGCCGGTGCCGTACTCGTAGCCGGTGCAGCCGGTGGGGGCGGCCAGGGCGACGCCGGGCGGGCAGACCTTGGTGAGCTGGTCGCCGTTGTACTGGTAGGACCAACCGCCGGTGGATCCTGCGGCGGCCACGGAGGTGACGTGGTTGCCGGTCCAGCCGAGCATCAGGGCGCGGCCGGAGGCGGTGTCCTTGACCTGGACGAGGCGGCCGCCGTCGTAGACGAGGTCCTGGGTGTGGCCGGCGACGTCGGTGACGCGGGTGAGCTTTCCGTCGGCGCCGAAGGTGTGGACCTTGCCGGCGCGGTCGGTGAGCGTCCAGCCGCCGCCGTCCACCTTGCGCAGGTCGGCGGCCATGCCGCCGCCGGGCACGTAGGCGTTCTTGCCCGGGTCCCAGCCGAAGCGGGCGCGTGAGCCGTTGGCGGCGGTGAGCAGCACGTTGCCGGGCAGGGCGAGCCAGTTGCTGGACTCGACCTGGATGCGCATGTCCCAGGGGGTGCTCCAGCCGGCGCCGAAGACGCCGTCGGTGCGCGGGTCGAGGGAGTTGTAGCTGCGGGTGACGGACAGCTCGGGGCCGACGGTGGGCAGGGCGGCGTCGGTGGCGGCGGTGGTGTAGTTGCCGGCGGCGGTGTTGACGCTGCGTCCGGCGTCGGCGCTGGTGGTGTACTGGTTGGGCTGGGGCAGGACGGTGCGGATGTAGGAGGCCTGGGTCTGCGGGCTGGAGGCGGCTCCGTCGCCGACCTCCGCGTACCAGGCGTACTGCTCGTTCCAGGTCAGCCATCCCGCGGGCACGACGAACCTGGACGGCTGGTGCCAGGAGGACTGGTGGCAGTCCACGCGTGCGTCCCCGCCCACGACCCGGCAGACCTCGAACCGGTAGTCCACGTCGGGGGCCGGGGCCCGATCGGGGTCCACGCCCTCGGCGGTGAGGGTGGGCTGGAGCTGGTAGACGACCGTGCCCGAGGGCGGGGCGAGGCGGGTCATGTACGGGGGGACGTTGACGGAGGAGATCTGGATGCTGATCGGCGGCACGTAGGCGTCGACCCAGAAGTTGCTGACCTGGTACTGGTCCATGGTGAACGCGACGGTGTACGCGCCCTGCGGGAGGGCGCGGATGTGCGCGTCGACCACGGCGCTGCCGCCCGGGGGGACGTCGCCCGGCATGGACGTCCAGGCGATGTTGGTGCCGTAGTTGGTGATGTTGTTGCCCCACTGGTCGTACAGCAGGTACGACATCTTGTAGTTGCTGGTGGGGGTCCAGGTGTCCATGCCGCGGTTCCACACGCGCAGGCGGACGATGCCCTCCTGGGTGGCGGTCACCGGCTGCTGCAGGCCCCAGAGTTCGTAGTCGGCACCGTAGCGGGACCAGGTGACGTCCAGGGACGGCTGGCCGCCGGACATGTTGACGCTGCCGAACTGCTTCCAGGAGTAGTTGTCCCAGGCGTCGGTCTTGATGGCCAGGCCGTAGTTGGCGGTCCAGTGGTGGGTCCAGGAGTTGACCAGGTTGCGGCCGTCGGCGCCGAGGTCGATCGATTCCCAGGCTTCGGGGCAGGCCCAGGCGCTGGAGGAGCTGGGGCGCCAGCCGTGGGCGAAGGAGGGGGCGGCCAGGGCGGGGCCGGTGGCGGGGGCGTTCGTGGCGCGCACGGACCAGGGTGCCCAGTAGGAGGTGACCTGGTGGACGGTGACGGTGCGCGGGGTGCAGCTGTAGGACCAGGCGTTGTACAGGCTCAGGCGGGCGCTGAGGATGGTGGCGTTGCTGAGCGTGTCCTCGATGCCCGTGAACTTGATGAACGACGTGGCCTGGTGCCCGCCGCCGTCGTTGGTGCCGACCTTGAGGACGGTGTCGCCGGAGAAGTCCTGGTTGTAGTTGGAGTAGGCGTAGGTGGTCTCCAGGGCCCGGACGGAGGAGATCTGCGGGTCGACCTTGACGGGGTAGACGCGCTCGGGGGCGTGCAGCCAGGCCTCATCCAGCTTCACCTTGAGAGCCTGGCCGCCGGCCGACAGCTGGACGAGCTCGTAGGTGACGCCGCCGGTGATCGCGCCTTCCTCGGTGTTGGGCGCGAAGGCGGAGTCCTGCATCCAGCCGGCGGGCATGCGCCCGCGCAGGGTGCCGGCGGCATCGGTGAACTGGACGGAGCCGTCGGCGTCCAGGGAGGCGGTGACACCCTGCAGGCGCAGCGGGAAGACCCACTCGGTGGGCGCGGTGGCGTCCTTGAGGACCAGGTTCTCCTTGAAGGAGGAGCTTCCGGCGATGATCGTCACGTCGGCTTTGGGGCGGGCCTCGGTGTAGGTGATGGCGCTGCCCTGGACGGTGCCCTGGACGGGGGCGGCGCCCTGGAGGCTGTAGCCGGCGGACATGCCGTCGGCGAGCTGGAGCTGCACGAGCGGGTCGGCGTCAGCGGTGAGGCCGAGCTTGAGCTGCTGCTCGGCGGAGGTGGTGGTCCAGGCGTTCTGGACGGGGGCGGCGCGGCCGGCGGTGGCGGTGCCGGCGGGTATCAGGGTGGTGTCGATGGCGGCCCAGGAGCCGTCGGAGCGGCGGAAGTTGACCGGCTCGGGATAGCTGCGGGTGGTGAAGGTCCCGTCGGTGTTCTGGAAAGTGCGTTGCTGCGCGGTGCGCTTTTCGGGGAGTTCCTTGCTGGTGGCCGGATTGAAGCTCTTGGCCGGGTCGACCTTGCCGGCGGGCTTGGCGGCGGGCTTGTCGGCGGGCTTGGCCTCGGTGGCGGGCAGCGCGGCGGGCTTGGGCTCGAGGTCCTGGGCGGGTGCGGTGCCCCCGGTCTTCTCCTCGGGCAGCTCGCCCGGGGCGGGCGCGGTGTCCTTGCGTCCGGAGCCGTCCTTCGCGCTGGTGGCGGCGGTGGTGGCGTCGTGGCCGCGCCCCTCGGCGCTGCCCTGCTGTTGCTTGGGTCGCGGGCCGGGGTCGGCGGGCGCGGTGTCGACGGTCTGGCGCTGCAGGGTCTCGGCGAACGCCGACCCTTCGGCTGTTCCGAGGACGACCATGGTCATGGCCAGCAGGATTGCCAGGGGACGGCGCAGCACTCGGGAAACCCACCAGACAGTCAAGGAGCGGCAAATGAAACGGGAGCAGATATATCTGATTGTCAGTGGACAGATAAAGAGACAATCGGCCCTGAGTGTTGAAGATCACAGCGGAAACACGCACGGCAGGGAACCGATGACCGGGGGTGATGCCGCTCGTCTAGGCTCGGGCGGTGCCGGAGGTCTCCGAAGAGAAGGCGGGCTGCACATGCTGAGGTTCGACGGGAGCGGGTTCCTGCGGGACGGGGTGCCGCACCGGGTGGTGGCCGGGGCGGTGCACTACTTCCGGGTGCATCCCGATCTGTGGGAGGACCGGCTGCGGCGGGTGCGGGCACTGGGGGTGAACACGGTCGACACGTACGTGCCGTGGAACTTCCACGAACGGCGGGCCGGGGAGGTGGACTTCACCGGGTGGCGCGATGTGGGGCGGTTCGTGCGCCTGGCCGGGGAGTTGGGGCTGGACGTGATCCTGCGCCCGGGCCCGTACATCTGCGCGGAGTGGGAGTTCGGCGGGCTGCCGGCCCGCCTGCTCGCGGTGGAGGGGCTGCGGCTGCGGTGCGCGGACCCGGCGTACCTGGCCGAGGTGGACGGCTGGTTCGACGCGCTGGCGCCCGAGCTGCTGCCGCTGCTGGCGAGCCGGGGCGGGCCCGTGGTGGCGGTGCAGGTGGAGAACGAGTACGGCAGCTACGGCGACGACGCCGCCTACCTGCGCCACCTGCGCGACGGCCTGGTGCGGCGCGGGGTGGACTGCCTGCTGTTCACCGCCGACGGCGCCCATGACACCATGCAGCAGGGCGGCGCGATCCCCGGGCACCTGGCCACCGCGACCTTCGGCTCGCGCGCCCCCGAGCGCCTCGCGCTGCTGCGCCGCCACCAGGCGGACGGGCCGCTGGCGGCGATGGAGTTCTGGATCGGCTGGTTCGACCAGTGGGGCCGCCCGCACCACGTCCGCGACCCGAAGGAGACCGCCGCCTCGCTGGACGAACTGCTGGCCACCGGCGCCTCCGTGAACCTCTACATGGCGCACGGCGGCACCAGCTTCGGCCTGTGGTCCGGCGCCAACCACTCCGGCGCCCACCCGTACGACGCCGGCTACGAGCCGACCGTCACCAGCTACGACTACGACGCGCCGATCGGCGAGGCGGGCGAGCTGACCGAGAAGTTCCACGCGCTGCGCGAGGTCATCGGCCGCTACGTGGACCTGCCGGACGGCGAACTGCCGCCCGAGCCGGCGCGGGTGGTCCCGCAGCGGCTGGCGCCCGCCGAGGGGCGGGCCGCGCTGTCGGCGAACCTGGACGCGCTGTCGCAGCCGGTGGAGCGGGCGGCGCCGCTGCCGATGGAGGCCGTCGGGCAGGACCGCGGCCTGATCCACTACCGCACCCGCGTACCCGGGCCGCGCCCCGAACTGCCGCTGCGCATCGACGGGTTGGCCGACCGGGCGCAGGTGTTCGCCGACGGGCGCCCGCTCGGGACGCTGGAGCGCAACTCCCCCGGCACGGTGTTGCCGCTGGCCGTCGGGGAGGGCGGGGTGCAGCTGGACATCCTGGTCGAGGCGCTGGGGCGGGTGAACTACGGCCCGCAGATGGACGACCGCAAGGGCATCACGCGCGGCGTCTCGCACGGGCACCAGCGGCTGTTCGGCTGGCAGATCCGGCCGCTTGCGCTGACCGACCTGTCCGCGCTGCGCTTCTCGGGCGATGCCCTGGCAGCTGACGGGGAGCCGGTGTTCCACCGCTTCACGGCCCGGCTGGACTCCCCCGCCGACGCGTTCCTCGCCCTGCCCGGCTGGGGGCGCGGGCTGCTGTGGGTCAACGGCTTCCTGCTCGGCCGCTACCGGGCGGAGGGGCCGCAGCGCACCCTCTACGCCCCCGCGCCGCTGTGGCGCGCCGGGGACAACGAGGTGGTCGTGCTGGAACTCGAACTCCACGGCGAGGCGGTGGAGTTGCGCGACCAGCCGGACCTGGGGCCGACCACGGACGCGCCCAGCGCCCAGTACTGACCGGTCAGTCCCACCAGAAGTACCAGTGGCGGGAGGCGACCAGCTGCTCGGCGTAGGCAGTGAGGGTGCCGGCGCTCTGGTGGATCTGGTCGGGGCAGAAGGCGGCGTGCTCGGCGGCCAGCGGGAGCGCCTCGGCGAGGGTCGCGGGCGGCGCTGCCACGCTCAACTGCAGGGTGTCGAAGCCGACTTCGACGACCTGGGCGCCGAATCGGCGCTCCCAGTCGGCGAGCACGGCGGCGATCTTCGCGATGTCGTTGTCGTGGTTGAGCGGGCCGGCCCACCCGCACGCCACCAGCGCCTCGGCCCCGCTGGCGGCCCGCACCAGGCCCAGCCGGACGTTGCGCCCCGGCTGCAGTGCCCCGGCCAGCCCCCGGGCCTCGGCGTCGGCGGCCCCGTCGGGGACGGTGGCGGCGGGCGCGAGGCCGGGCCAGGCGGCGCCGTAGGGGGCGAGGGCCTCGAACTCCTCTTCCGTGTCCTCGGGTTCGAGGTCCTCGCCCGGCTCCCACCACTCGCGCAGCACCGCCGCCGGGTCGTGCTCGGCGGGGTCGGAGGCGCGGCCCGGGTCCAGCTCGCCGGACAGCCAGGGCCGGAAGTCCGGATCCACGTCGTTCAGCGGGCTGAGCAGCAGCGGCCACAGTCCGCTCTGCGCGTGGGCGCGGTGCAGCTGCGCCCACAGGCCGGTGGGGGCGGGGGCGTCGCTGATCCACAGCGGGATCGGCCGCCCGTCGCCCTCGTCGGCGACGACGGAACGGCCGGGCGGCAGCGGTACGGGCGGGGCGACATCGAAAGGCCAGGTCATGCGCCCACCGTAGGGGTGGTGACTGACAACGGGGCTGCCGGTCGGGTCGCGCGCCGGCCGCCCTCGTCACCCCTCACCCGGCCCGTACCGTCGGCCACGACTCGCCGCTGCCGCACCTGCGGCGCAGCGAGGAGAACGGCATGTTCGACCGCTTCGCCGAGCACATCGGGGAACTCTGGTCCCGGGGAAGCGACATCCGCACCAGCCCGGCCCGCGCATGGGAGGTCGGCCTCGCCGACTTCCCACTTCCCCGCTCGTCCGGGAGGGCACCGCAGTGAGCGGCAGCGCCCCGATCACCTGGCGCAGGAGCACCCTCGGCGGCCAGGGCGGCGAATGCGTGGAGGTCGCCGACGGCGGCGCCCAGGTCCGGGCCCCGGATGGGTGGCGGGGATGGCGGGGGCGGGCGCGGTATTTGACAGTGGAGGAGCAGGCAGTCCGCCTGCGGCGGTGTGACCTGTGTTTTCCCGAGTGCGGTTGTCGTGCTGGGGCCTGGTGCCCGCTTCCCGATGTGCTTCGTGGAAGAGTGGAAGGGTTTGGCGATGAGAGGGTGTTCACTTCGCGCTGTGCGGGTGGGTGTGGTTTCCGCTGCGTTGGGAGGGGTTCTGGTTTCCGCTGTACCGGCCGTCGCCGTCCCGTCCGGGCGCATAGCCGTTGGCACAGCAACGCGGGCAGAGGCACTGCCCGCCCCCGAACACGGTGTCACCGCGGCCCCGGCAGGTGACACGGACACCAGCGCGCACAACGCCAGTGGCTCCCCGAGCGCCGCTGCCGTCGTCCGCGCCGCCGAGGACGCCTACTATGCCGTTGCCCGTGCCGCGGACGTCGCCCACTGGGCGGCCGTCGATGTGGGCTATTCGTACGACTACGGCTACTACTTCGGCGACGGCGACGGCTTCGGCGGCGGCCGCTATGCCGACGACGTCTACTTCGCCGTTGCCCGTGCCGAGAGGGTCGCCCACCGTGCGGCCGTCACAGCGGCGGCCCACGCCGGGTCCACGGGTTACGCCCCCTGCGCTGCCGGAAAGACCGTCTGCTGACCTTCCGCCGGGCCAAAGGAACGGCGGTGGGGAGCCTGGTCCGGGTGGAGCCGGCCAATCGCGCCCCGCAGGCCATCCGAACATCGTCTCGTCGGAGCCGCTGTTCGTCTCCGGATCGGTCCCCACCGTTCCGAGGACGCAGCGGTGACACCGGGGAGTTCGACGTCCACCGACACCGGCGCCCGGCCCCGCCGCTCGGCAGTCCTTCGTCACCACCGAACGCCGAGCCCGATCCCGCTCCCCTCCCGGCTGCAGATCCAGTAGCTGTTGCCGGCCCGGTGCCTGTGGCGCTCGCCGGTCGGGCGGGTCACCACGAGGTCGCCCTTCTCGTGGGCGAGCCGGTCGCCGGCCGCGACGAACACCGGCTCGTCCAGTCCGACGTGGAAGTCGGAGTGGAGCAGGAACTCGCTGAGCAGCAGCATCCGTGGCACCGGGGTGGCCCCGTCGAAGTTCACGTCCACGGGCCGAGCGTCCTGGAGGTGCCGGGGCCGCCGCCACGGGTTTTCGGTCCCGCACCGACCGGCCGTCAGGCCCAGGGCAGCGAGGAGCGGGTGCGCCAGTAGGCGTCGGCGGGCTCGGCCATGGCGGCGAGGGCGGTGAGGTCCTCGGGGGTGGGGCGCAGGTCGGCCGCCGCCAGGTTGGAGGTGAGCTGGTCGAGGGTGGCGGCGCCGGACAGGACGATGTCGGCCCAGGGCTGGGCGGCGGCCGCGGCGAGGGCGAGGGCGTCGGGGGTGGTGGCGGTGCGGGTGGCGAGGGTGCGCAGGGCGGCGGTGTCGGGGCCGGTGGCGTTGCGGCCGGCCAGGCGGCCGTTGGCCATGGCCTCCTTGACCACGACCAGCCAGCCGTCCCGGTGGGCCTCGGCGAGGGCGGGGGCGGCGGAGGTCTCCAGCAGGTTCCAGGTGGCCTGGACGGCGGTGAACAGCGGTCGGCCGGCCACGGTGACGTCGAGGGCCCGGCGGATGGCGTCGGCCTGGGCCGGGCCACTGGTGGACAGGCCCACCCGCACGCCCTCGGCGGCGAGGACGGCCAGGCGCCCGTGCAGAGCGGGGTCGGTGAGGGCGGGGCTGTCGGGGGTGACCGAGTGGACGAGGTAGACGTCCAGGTGCGAGCCCAGCAGGGTGCGGGTCTCGCGGATCTGGCGGTCGAACACCTTCGTCGAGTGCTCCTTGACCTCGTGGGCGGCGACCCCGCTGGTGCGCCAGTCGGCGGTGTAGGTGTAGCCCCACTTGCTGCCGACGGTCACCTCGGCCGCCGCCTCGGGACGCTTGGTGAGCCACTGGGCGAGGAACTCCTCGGCGCGGCCGTAGGAGCGGGCGGTGTCGAGGTAGCGCACCCCGGCCGCGTACGCGGCGTCGAGCAGGGCGTGGGTGCGCTCGCGCAGCGCCTCGACGGTGCGTTCGGCGGGCAGGTCGGCCTGGCGCCCGAGGTTGATGTAGCCGGGCCGGCCGACGGCTGCGGTGCCCAGCCCCAGGCGCGCGGTGTGCGGGCGGGCGGCGGGGGCGGCGGCGGACTCGGTCGGCACGGCGGGGTCTCCTCGGGCGGGCTCGGGGGTGCTCACCTGCGACTTTAGCGGTGCCCGGGCATCAGCCGGCCTACCCGGTGGGCCGGGCGGTACGGGCGGTCGCGGCCGTGGCCGTGGCGGTGCGGGGGGCGGGCTCGAGGTGTCGATGCCGCGCGCTCTCGCGGGAGTCGGCCACGTCACCGGGGCGAAGAGGTCGTTCGGACGATCCGAGGGGGAACGTCAAGTGTCGTCGACACGCGTGAATGTGATGGCGTGCCGGCGAGGGGTCGGCGGTGCCCGCGGACCGGCTTTCCCGGATGTCGGCCGACGCCACGCGGGTCAACTGGCATTGATAGTGGGTATCTTCGGATCCACGCCAGCTGATGGCCTTCGGCTATCGTGACCTGGCCGGCCCTGCCCCGTCGGGATCGCGACGCGGAGGGCCCGGAGCGAGGAAGGTGGGGCATGGCGGAGTCGACGGGGGACGTCGTTCAGGTGCGGACTCAGGAACCGCAGGGGCCTCAGGGTCCGGAGGGCGGGTCCGCGGAGTCGGGCGGACCCGGGGAGGTGAGCGGGCTCTCGGCCCGGATCGAGGCGCTGTTCCACACCGTCCGCCGCCCCGACCGCGAGCAGTACACCAACGAGGAGGTGGCCCGGGCCTGCCGCGAGGCGACCGGGGAGTCCTTCTCCACCACCTATTTGTGGCAGCTGCGCACCGGGCGTCGGGACAACCCGACCAAGCGCCACCTGGAGGCGCTGGCCCACTTCTTCCAGGTCCCGCCCGCCTACTTCTTCGACGAACGGCAGGGCGCCGAGATCGCCAAGGAGCTGGCGCTGCTGGGCGCGCTGCGCGACGCGGGCGTGCGCAGCCTGGCACTGCGGGCGGTGGGCCTGTCGCCGGAGGGCCTGGACACCGTCAGCGAGCTGGTCGACGTCATCGCCCGCCGGGACGCGGCGCGCAGGCGCCCCTCGCCCTGAGGAGAGACCTGACCACGGAATCAGCAACGGGAGCTCCGCTTGTGGGATGACTTACGGCGTGGCCGGGGCCGCCGGTCCACGCTGCGGCGCTGCCGGCGGATGGCCGAACAGCTGGAGCTGCCGCGCCCGTTCGACCCGGCGGTGCTGCTGGAGCGGCTGGCCGCGCGGCGCGGGCGGCCGATCGAGCTGCTGCCGGTGGCGGCCCGCCCGCACGCCCCGTGCGGGCTGCTGGTCTCCACCCAGGAGGCGGACTACATCGTCTACGCGGCGGACACCGGCGCGCTGCACCAGCGGCACATCCTGGTGCACGAGATCGCCCACCTGATGCTCGACCACGCCGGCTCCGCGCCGCTGGACCCGGCCGCCGCGCTGCTGCCGCACCTGTCCCCCGCGCTGGTGCGGCGGGTGCTGGGGCGCACCCGTTACGACGAGCCGCAGGAGCGCGAGGCGGAGCTGCTGGCCTCGCTGATCCTGAGCCGGGCGGCGCGGGCGGACGCGGCCGGGCCGCCCGGGCCCGCTCCCGGCTCGCCGGGCTCCCTGGACGCGCTGGGCGTTCTGCTGTCCGCCGACGGACCGGAGGCACGGCGGCCGTGAGCGAACTGGCCCTCTACCCGGTCGGACTGTTCTTCGTGCTCAGCGCCGCCCACTTCGCCCGCAGCCGGATCAACCCGCGCGCCGCCGCCCGCCACACCTGCTACGGGACGGCCCTGCTGGGCGCCGCCCTGCTGGTGCTCGCCCCGCCGACCGTACGGGCGGTGCAGGACGCCGGGGTGCCGGTGCTCGCGATCGCGGCGATCGTGCTCGGCGACGCCCTGCGGGACGGCGCGGCCGCGGCGATCCGGCTGCTCGCGCTGGCGCTGCGCACGACCGAGCCCGTACCGGGGCATCGCCTGCCCGGCGGGCCCGTACGAGACGAGCCCTTGCGCCGTGAGCCCTTGCGCCGTGAGCCCTTGCGCGGTGAGGCCCTGCGCGGTGAGGCCCTGCGCGGGGGGCCCTTGCGCGGTGAGCCCGCACGGCGCGCCGTGCGCTCCCGGCTGGCGCTGCTGGGCGTGGTGCTGGGCCTGCGGGTGGTGCTGATCGCCGTCGCCGCGCCCCGGCTGTCCGGCGACAGCCTGACCGTCGCGCCCGCCCTGTCCGCCCGCCTGGCGCTGGCCGGCTACACCGCCGTCGGCATGGTCCACACCGCGCTGTGCCTGACCGCGCTGCTGCGCGAACTGGTCCGGCGCGCCCGCACCGCCGGGCCCGGCCGGCTGGGCACCGGGCTGCGGCTGCTCACCGGCGGGCTGGCGGCCGGACTGCTGTGGAACGCCTGGAGCGTGGACGACGTGCTGCGCGCGGCCACCACCGGCTCCCAGGACGGCCCCGAGGACACGCTGTGCGCCGTCCTGGGCGCGCTGTGCGCGGCGCTGATCGCGGCCGGGCTGGGCAGCACGCTGTGGCCGGCCGTGTCGGAGGCGGTGCGCGGCTGGCTGCGGGCCCACCGCCGCTACCGGGCGCTCGCCCCGCTCTGGCGCGACCTGCACACCGTGCTGCCCGAGATCGCCCTCGACCCGGCCCGCCGCCTGCCGCTGCCCCCGCGCGACCCCCAGTTCGCGCTGTACCGGCGGATCATCGAGATCCACGACGCCCGGTTGATCCTGCGCCAGCACCTGGACCCGCGCGCCTCCGAGTGGCTGGAGCTCGCCACCCGGCGCTTCCCGCCGTCCTCCTCCCACGCCGCCGCCACCGCCGAGGCCGCGGCCCTGGCCGCCGCCCTGGAACGCGCCGCGGCCGGCGCCGGCCCGCACCCCGCCGACCCGTCGGTGGCGGCTACGGGGGCCGTCGCGGAGGCCGACCCGCCGCGCGCCCTGGACGGCGAGGCCGACCACCTCGCCCACCTGGCCCGCGTCTACGCCACCTGCCCCGCCGTCGCCGAGGTCCGCACCCGCGCCCGGGCCCGGGCCCGCGCGGACGAGCGGGCCCGCGCCGAGGGGGCCCTACGGTGAGCCGCCGTCAGCCGCCGACCCTGCTCGCCCAGGAACGGCCGGGCGCCGGCCTGGCGCCGGCGTGACGCGGTATTTGTACCGGAGCTGCACACGCAGCATCACATAAGCTGCGCGAGCTTCAATTAGCCACGAGAACTGGGCTGACCCGTAACCGGTGCCGTCGGGGAGACTGGCGGTGTCCCGGACGTGAGGAGTTCTGATGCAGGTAGCCGTGGTCACCTTCGACGGGTTCAACGAGCTCGACAGTTTCATCGCTTCCGCACTGATCAACCGGTGCCGCAAGAGCGGCTTGGAGGCCTTCATCACGACGCCGACTCCGGTGGTCACGTCGATGAACGGCGTCGAGGTGACCGGGCAGCGCCCGATGGAGTTCGTGACCGACGCCGACGTCGTGCTGATCGGTAGCGGGGTGCAGACGCGAGACGTGGTCGCGGACGACCGGCTGATCTCCCGGCTGCGGCTCGACCCTTCGCGACAGCTGATCGGTGCACAGTGCTCCGGCGCGCTGGTGCTGGCCCGGCTCGGGTTGCTGGACGGCATGCCCGCCTGCACGGACGTCAAGAGTCGGCCCTTCGTCGAAGCCTGCGACGTCACCGTGCTGGACGCGCCGTTCCACGCCGAGGGAAACATCGCCACGGCGGGCGGTTGCCTGGCGTCCCAGTATCTCGCCACGTGGGTGATCACCCGAATGCTCGGGGAGGATGCCGCGCGCGACGTCATCGCCTATGTGGCTCCGGTCGGCGAGAACCAGGAGACCGTCGAGCGCGCCCTGCGTGCCGTCCACGCGGGCGCGGTTGCATCGCGTTGACGAGCCGCTCGCCAGCGCCCCGGGGCTTGCGCACTCAGTCGTCGGTGTGTGGACCGAACATGTTGTGCCAGCGCTGGCCGAGGACATGGCGTTTACCTGCTGCCAACGGCGCGAGTGCTTCGCGGGCGGCGCTGAGCTCCTGGTCCCGCCCGCTCCAGGTGTGAGCCGACGACGGGTCGCTACGGCGATAGACAGCGGAAACCGTGTTCCATTGCCGAAAACCCAGCACTTTCGCGAGTGCGACCCGGTTCTCCGCCCACGTCTGCGCGGTTGGAAGTGGCTGATGGCCGGCTTCCCCACCGTCGCTTCCCATTTCGAGGCGGGCCAGGTCGTCGTCGACAAGGCGGGCGCCTACGAGAGCGTCGGCGAGTTCCTGGCGGATCACCGAGAGCCATCCCCACACAGTGGAGATCAGTCCGCCGACCACGACCCCGATCAGACCGAACCACGCAGCGTTCACGCGGCGATGGTACGTCAATTGATCATGATTTCAGTGTGTTTGACTCGACTGGTCCACGGGCTTCCGGGCGGATTGCGCGGCCTGCACCAATACACCGCCGGCGACTACGGACGGTCACCAGTATCGAGGCCGTGTCCGGGCTGTCCGGCGTCGAGCGTCTCGGTGACCAGCCGGACGGCCTCCGCCACCCCGGCGTGGTCGCCCGGGGGCGCGGGGGCGGGGGCGGCGTGCCTACGCTGATCTCGGGGCCCTGGCCGCGTTCCTGGAGGTGCAGCATGCCTGGCACATCCCGTCGCCGCCGAACGGGGGTCCTGGCCGCGGCGGCACTGCTCTGCGCGGGCGGGCCGCTCGCCTCCGGGGCCGCTCCCGCGGCCGCGGCCGTGACGGTGCCCGTGCGGGCCTGCCCGGCGGAACAAACCGGCCCCGGGCTGCCGCCGCTGGGCGCCGTACCGGCCTCGGTGGCGCTGCCAAACGGCGTCACCCTGCCCCCGGGCGCGGCGGTGTACGGCGCCCGCTACCCGGGCGAGGTGCACTACCTGGTCGCGCCGAGCGGCTGGACCTGCGACGTGGTCTTCTTCTCCGCCGACGGCGGAGAAGAGGCCTACGTCCACCCCGGCGCGCCCGCCGCCGACCCGGCCAACACCCGCTTCGCCTCGGTCGTCCAGGCCGTCTTCATCAGCGGCGGCGCCCAGACGAACATCGACCTGGCCTGCGGCTTCATCCCCCAGGCCGGGGCCGCCCCCAACACCTGCAACGCCCCGCCCCGCCTGCCCGCCGACCGGCTCCACCCCGTCCCCACCCACGCCCCGGGCCCGCTGCTCACCGCCGTCGGCGTCCCGCCCGACACCCGCGAACCGAACCTGCCCGCCACCGGAGGCCCCGACCGCACGGTCGCCCTGCTGACCTTCCAGACCCCCGGCGGCCCCGCCCAGGAGATCACCTGCACCGTCCCCGCGGCCTCCGCCCCCGCCCCCACCTGCCAGGCCGCCCTCGGCCACTTCCTCGCCACCGGCGCCGCCGCCGAGCAACTCACCCCCACCGACCTCACCGCCGCCCTCACCGACCTGAACGCCTTCGTCGCCGCCTACCTCGCCCAGCCGTAGCGCCGGACGGGCGGACGGACGGCCGGGCGGACAGCCGGAACATGGAGCTGCTCGCGCTCCCCGAAGGTGGCCCAGACAGCCCGCACGGAATTGGACCGTGTGATCGGTCAATTCCGCACTACCGTAAGCACAATGACAACAGGATCCACTTCGACCGACCACCCCACGTCCGTGGCCGAGGCGCCGATGCGTCAGGCCCGCAACTCCGCCGCCTTCTGGACCGCGATCGGCCGATGCCGGGGGCATGAGGTGATCCGGCGCCGCGGATTCGTCGCGGTCGACGGCGACGAGCGTGCAGGCCTGCGGATCCTGATCCAGGAGCCCGACCTCGACCCCGGCGAACTGGCCGAGTTGAGCGAGCTGGCCCGCCACGCCGCGGGCCCGGTGAACGCCGAGGATCCGTTCAACTCGACCGAC
This sequence comes from Kitasatospora sp. NPDC058190, assembly GCF_042883685.1. Classification (NCBI taxonomy): domain Bacteria; kingdom Bacillati; phylum Actinomycetota; class Actinomycetes; order Kitasatosporales; family Streptomycetaceae; genus Kitasatospora; species Kitasatospora sp. NPDC058190. The sequence goes on along the minus strand of NZ_JBHVVI010000078.1, from coordinate 14,768 downwards.
CTGCGCCACCTGGGCCTGCGCGACTGGCAGATGCCGATCATGCTGCGCCCGCCCGGGCCGGTCGGCGAACCGGTGCTGGACGTGATCCGGGTACGGCGGCCCGAGGACCTCCAGGCGGCCGAGCGGATCGTGATCGAGGGCTTCGAGCTGGCCGTATTCGAGCCGTACCGCCCCGGCGAGCTGTTCCCGATGGCGCTGATCGGGCAGCCGGGCGTGGACGTGTTCGTCGCCTCGCACGACGGCGTGGCCGCCGGAGCCTGCGTCAGGCTCGTGGCCGACGGCGTCGCCAGCCATTACTGGGTCGGCACTTCGCCGACGTTCCGCTCGCGTGGCGTGGGTCGGGCCGTCATGCTCGGCTCCCTCGCCGACCTGGCGGATCTGCCGGCCACACTCACCGCTTCGAGACTGGGCAGGCCGCTGTACGAGTCGCTGGGCTACACCGCCGCGACGCTCTCGACCTGGTGGGCCTCTCCTCAGGTGACAGCGTCGCGGTGAAGCCCGCCGGCCCTCCGGTTCCCCGCAGGGCCCCAACCATGTGAACAGATGCGCCGGCAGGCGCTGTGCCCGTGCTGGTTGCGGGCGGATGACTTCGGCGTGGACCGTCGGTCACCGCTTGCCGGTGCGGCGGGCACGGAAGTTGAGGACGGGAGCGGCTTGCGGGCCCGGGGGCGGGCGGGACAGGGTGTGGCGCAGACGTGTGCGCGACCCGAGAGGACCCCGGCCCGTGAACACCTTCGAGTACCTGCTCGGCACGCTGCTGGACGTGCCCGTCCGGGCCCGGGACGCGCTGCGCCGTCGCCGGCCCGGCGACGGGCGGCTGCGCGCACTGGCCGACTCCCCGCAGGCGCGGGCGCTGCGGGAGGCGGAGCGCGAGCGCTTCCGGGGCCTGGTCGCGGGGCTGGGGGCGGTGGACGGGGTGGAGCACCTGCTGACCCGGGTCGCCGACCACTGCGACCGGCCGTCCTCCTTCGGCGCGCTCGGCACCACCGTCGAGGGGCGGGCCGCGATGCTCTGCCGGATGTCCGCGAGCGCCTACTTCGTCACCCGGGAGGACATCCGCGTCGTGCTGGAACGGGTCGAGGCGGCGGGCCTGGCCGACTGGGGCTCGCCGGACGGCCGGGCCGGCACGGTCGCGCACGCGCTGCGCTGGTACCGCGACGGCGGTCTCGGCCCCGAGGGGCGACGGATGGACTCCCCCGGCCTGACCAGTCCCGGGGCGGACCTGTCCTGGGACCTGCCGGGCATCCCACGCCCGGATCCGTACTGGAAGCGCCTGAGCAGCGCCGTCCGCTTCCGCAACGAGCAGACGCCCGAGGACGCCGACCCGGCCGCCGTGCTGAGCGCGGCCCGCGCGGACGGGGGCGGGCTGGTCCTGGAGCTGGAGCTGCGCACCGGCTGGCGGGAGGGCTGCACGTACTACACGGTGACGCGCGGCGGCCCCGCCGGGCGCGGGCGCGCCTGACCGTACGGCCACCGGCGGCCGTACGGTCAGCCGTTCAACCGTTCAGCGGCTCAGCACTGGGGGCGGCGGCCGTGGTTGGCCCCGCGCCTGGCCCGGGCCTTCTTCTTGCGGCGGCGCTTCGACGACATGGCGACTCCTCTCGCGACCGGGTCCCCCGGTCTTCCCACCGTTCCACACCCCGCTCGCCCCGGCCCGTCGAGCGGCCCTCGGGCCCGGGGCCCCCGGGCCCCGCTCAGGCGGCGGTGCCCGCCAGGGCGGCGCGCCAGGCGGGGCTGTCGACGTAGTGGTTGTCGAAGCGCTCGGCGGAGGCGGCGATCGCGCCCGGGTCGCTCTCGCCTCGCATGACGCCGCCCAGCAGGCACAGGTAGTCGAAGCGGTCCATGCCGGAGGTGAACATGAACAACACGTCGGCCTCGGCGCCCGGGGCGGCGGCGAAGGCGTGCGGGGTGTGCGGTGGCACGGCCAGGAAGTCGCCCGCGTCCAGGACGGTGACCTCCTCGCCGACCAGCACCCGCAGCGAGCCGCTGATGACGAAGAACAGCTCCCACGCCCGGGTGTGGAGGTGCGCGGGGGCCCCGACCGCGCCCTGGGCGAAGGTGGAGCCGTAGACGGTGAAGCCGCCCTCGCCGGAGGCCGTTTCGGCGAGCAGGGTCATGGTGGCGCTCGGGTCCGCGCAGGTCTCGGCCTCGGCGCGGCGGGCCAGGAGGGGGGCGGGGGCGGTGTTCTTCGTCGTCGTCATGTGACCAGGCTAGGCGCGGAAAGACCCACGATGACGTGGCAATCGATCACCGTTTCTACGGGTCAATTCTGCGCTCCGGGCTCGTGCCGGCCTGGCCCGGTGACGACCACCCCGACCGCCCCGACGACGGACGGGAGGTCACCCCACCGCCGCGCCCGTCATGTCCCGCACCACCGCGCGCAGCAGCCGGTTGAACGCGGCGGGCTGCTCCTCGTGGATCATGTGGCCGGAGCCCTCGACGACGTGCAGGCTGCCGTGCGGGGCGAGGTCGGCGAGGGTGCGGGAGACCTCCAGCGGGATCTGGGTCTCCTGGTCGCCGTGGAGGAAGGCGATGGGCAGGTCGAGGGTGGGGAGCAGGCCGCGCGGATCGTAGGCGGCGGCCTCGGTGAAGAGGTTGTCGACGGCGGGGCTGGAGTCGAGGATCTGCCCGATGGTGCGCTGGTGCAGTTCGGGGCCGGCGGCGGTCCCGTACCAGGTGGGGATCCACTCCCGTACCAGGGCGGCGCGGTCGGCGGCGAGGCGCGCGCTGAGTTCGCGCAGTTCGGCGACCATGCCGGTGCCGGGCCAGTGGCCGGAGCCGTCGACGGAGACGACCCCGCCGACGAGTTCGGGTGCGGCCGCGGCGGCCGCCAGGGCGAAGGTGGCGCCGATCGAGCTGCCGACCAGGACGGGCGAGTCGAGGTCCAGGACGTCGATCAGGCAGAGCAGGTCGGCGACGTTGGCGGCCAGGGTGTGGCCGTCCTCGGGGCGGTCGGAGCGGCCGCAGCCGCGGCAGTCGAGGGCGATCACCCGGTGGTCGGCGGCGAGGTCGGCGAGCTGGGCCTCCCACACCCGGCCGCTGGTGGCCCAGCCGTGGACGAACAGCAGCGGGCGGCCGGCGCCGTGGTCGCGGTAGAAGAGTCGGGTGCCCTGGACGGTCGCGTACGGCATGGTCGGTGCTCCTCGGATCGTGGTGGCCGGTCCTGCTGGTGGCCGGTCTTTCTGACGGGGTCCAGTCGACCGCTTCCGGGGCGCGCGTCCAAGGCGCATCCGGCTCGTACACTCATCAGGGATCGTGATCAATCAGGGGGCGGGTGTGGAGCTGCGGCAGGTCCGGTACTTCGTGGCGGTCGCCGAGGAGTTGCACTTCGGGCGGGCGGCCGAGCGGCTGCGCATCGTCCAGCCGACGGTGAGCCAGCAAGTTCGGCGCCTGGAGCGCGAGTTGGGTGTGGAGCTGTTCGACCGCACGACCCGCGCGGTGGCGCTGACGGCGGCGGGTGGCGCGTTCCTGCCGCACGCCCGGGCGATCCTGGCGGCCGAGCGGGCGGCCGTCGAGGCGATGGCCGAGCAGCGCGGCGAGCCGGCGCAGGTGCTGCGCATCGGCACCAACATCGGGCTGGGCGCGCGGCTGGAGCGCCTGCTGGCGGCACTGGCCGAGCGGGCCCCGCAACTGGTGGTGGAGCTGTGCAGCGCGCGGGCGTCGGTGCGCCTGCAGCAGGTGCGCGACGGGGAGTTGGACGCGGCCTTCGTGCGCGGCCTGGAGCGCAGCCCGGGCCTGGAACTGCTGCCGGTGTGGCCGGATGCGCTGGTGGCGGCGCTGCCGGCGGACCACCCGCTGACCGCGGCCGAGGCGGTGGCGGTGGCGGACCTGGCCGCGCTGCCGTTGCGGATCGCGCCGCGGGAGGCCAACCCGTACCTGGTGGACCTGGTCACCGGCGCCTGCCGGGCCGCGGGCGTGGAGCCGCTGCTCGGGCCGGAGTTCACCACCGACCAGGACACCCTGGCCGCGATCGGCGCGGGCCGGCCCAGCTGGACGGTCTTCTACGCCTCCCAGGCCGAGGTCCTGCCGAGCGGCCGTACGGTGTTCCGCCCCTTCGTCGAGCCGCTGGCTCTGCAGACCTACCTGGCCGTGCGTCCCACCGCGTCCGCGCGCCGGCTGGCGCCGCTGCTGGAGGCCTGCCGGAGCGTCGCGGGGGCGGCCGGGCGCTGAGGCCTGTCTCCCGGGTCGGCGTCTCGGCGACCGCTGTCAACGGTGATGAAAGGAGCCACAGCTGACGGTTCATCGGAGCTGTCTAGAGTGGACGGCATGAAGACCGCGCTGGTACTCATCGCCGCTCTCGCCCTGTCCGCCTCCCTCGCCACCCCTTCCGCTTCCGCCTCCACCGCCGCCGATCCGCTGGACCGCCTGCGCCACCAGGCGCTCGCCTGGGGGCCCTGCCAGGAGCCGCGGCTGGCCGCCGCCGGGGCCGAGTGCGCGACGCTGACCGTCCCGCTCGACTACCGCGAGCCCAGCGGCCGCACCCTCGCGCTCGCCGTCTCCCGCATCCGCGCCGCCGACCCCGCCAAGCGGCGCGGCATCCTGCAGACCAACCCCGGCGGGCCCGGCACCCGGGGGTTGGACATGCCCGCCGCGCTTCGGGCCCAGATGGCGCCCGAGACGGCGGCGGCCTACGACATCATCGGCATGGACACCCGGGGCGTCGGCGCCAGCGGCGGCCTCGACTGCGGTCTGAACCACGGCAGTTGGCTGCGCTCGGTCGGCACCGAGGAGGCCGGCTTCCGGCAGGCCTGGCGCCTCGCCAAGGCCGACGCCGACGCCTGCCAGAGCAAGTACCCCGACCTGCTGCCCCACCTGAGCACCCGCAACATCGCCCGCGACGTCGACCTGCTGCGCGCGACCCTCGGCGAGCAGCGCACCTCCTTCTTCGGCCAGTCCTACGGGGCGCTGCTGGGCGCGGTGTACGCGCAGCTGTACCCGCGGCGCGTCGACCGCCTGGTCCTGGACAGCGCGCTGGACCCGGCCCGGTACGGCATCGGCGCGTTCCAGGACATGGGCGCGGCCAACGAACGGGCTCTGGACGACTTCGCCGCCTGGGCCGCGCCCCGCGACGGCCGGTACGGCCTGGGCGCCACCCCGGCGGCGGTGCGGGCCAGTGTCGAGGGCCTGGTCCGCCGCGCGCAGGCGGCGCCGATCGCGGTCGACGGCTTCCGGCTCGACGGCTACCTGCTGCCGTTCCTGCTCACCGTCTGCCAGGGCGACGACCGCGACAGCGCCGACTACGCGGGCGTGCTGCGCCAACTGCTGGACGCGGCGGACGGCAAACCCGTCCAGGCGAGCCCGGCCCTGCACGAGTTGCTGACCACCGTCCTCGCCCCGGACCCCGACGGCGGCGCCGACCTCGCCGCCGCGATCGGCATCCTGTGCGACGACGTCGCGATGCCGCGCTCGCAGCGGTGGTACCGCGAGGCCGTCGAACGCTCCCGCCCCACCCGGCCGGTCTTCGGCCCCGTGTTCAACGCTCCTACCCCGTGCGCCAGTTGGCGCCAGGCCCCGCGCGAGCCGTTCGTCGAGGTGCGCAACGCGGTGCCCGCGCTGCAGATCCAGTCCACCGGCGACACCCACGCCCCCTACCAGGGCGCCCTCGCCCTGCACGCCCGGATGAGCGCCTCCCGCCTGCTCACCGTCTCCGGCCGGGTCCACACCGTGTACCTCAACGGGTACCGCCCGTGCACCCAACAGGCCGTCGATGCCTACCTGTTGACGGGCTCCCTGCCGGCGGCCGACGCCACCTGCTGAGGCGGGGCGGTATGGCGCTCGCCGAAGCCGGCGAGCGCCGCCCTCACTGGCCCACCCGGCCGTCCACGCACTCGCGCAGCAGGTCGGCGTGCCCGCAGTGCCGGGCGTACTCCTCGATGCGGTGCACCAGCAGCTCCCTCACCGAGACCCCGTCCTTGCCCAACCGCTCCCCCAGGTCCGGGTGTTCGGCCAGCACGGCGTCGGTGGCGGCCTGCTCCCGCGCCAGGTCGCGCCACGCGGCCTCCACCACGGCCGCATCGGCCACCGCCCCGTCGAAGTCCGCGTCCCGCGCGCCGTACAGCTTCGGCAGCGGCTCGCCGTCGGTGATCCAGTTGCGCCAGTCCCGCTCCACCTCGGCCAGGTGCCGCACCAGCCCGAGCAGCGACATCGTCGACGGCGGCACCGAGCGCCGGGCCAGCTGCCCGGCGTCCAGGCCTTCGCACTTCATCCTCATGGTGAGGCGGTAGTTGGCCAGGTAGTCCTCCAGCGTGGCGAGTTCGCCGTCCGGCGAGGGGCCTTCGCTGTTGCGGGGGTCGTCGGCCGGATCGGCCCACATGTCGGGGTGGACGCTCGCCTGGGTCCATCGCTCGGGTTGCTCGGTCATACCTCGCATGATCACCCGCAACGCCCGCTTCCCGCCACCGAGTTACCGCCCGTTGCTTGAACCGGTCCCGTGAACGCGCTCGAGGACTCCGGAAGCGGGGAGCAGCACGGCCGCGAGCGCGGTCTCTCATTCCCCGCGCCCGCCCGTAGGAACCGCAGGAACCCGGCGACGGCCGGCGCCGTGCGCTGCCCCCGTCGCGTCGCCGTGTAGACGTGCCGTACGGGGGTGTCGTCCGGGTGCAGCGGGACCAGGGCGATGTCGGGGCGGGCGGCGCGGGCGGCCAGGGAGGGGATGAGGGTGGGGCCCATCCCGGCGGCGACCAGGCCGAGTTTGGCGGTCCAGGCGCCGACGGCGTACTCGATCCGGGGCTGGAAGCCGCTGCGCAGGCAGGCGGCGAGCAGGGTGGTCTCGGGGTGGCGGCGGGCGGCGATCCACGGTTCGTCGGCGAGTTCGACCAGTCGCAGGCGGCGTCGGCGGGCGAGGCGGTGGCCGCGCGGCAGGGCGACCAGCACCGGGTCGTCGAGCAGGGGATGCAGGTCGAACTGGTCGGTGTCGTAGGCGTCTTCGGGGTCGGTGGCGTAGGTGGCGACCACGGCGAGGTCGATCGAGGTGTCCGCGAGCTGGTCCAGCAGGTGCGCGGAGAGGCCTTCGGTGAGGCCGATCTCCACGTGCGGGTGGGCGGCGTGGAAGGCCGCGAGCGCGCGGGGGACCAGTTCGGCGTTGGCGCTGTCGAAGGCGCCCACGCGCAGCCGTCCGGCGCTCAGGTCGGTGAGCGCGGCGAGGTCGCGCCGGGTGGTGTCCAGGCGCTCCAGCAGGGCTTCGGCGTGCGGGAGCAGCGCGCGGCCGTGCTCGGTGAGCCGTACGCCGCGGGCCAGTCGGTCGAACAGCGGGGTGCCCAACTCGGTTTCCAGGGTGGCGATCTGGCGGGAGATCGCGGACTGGGTGAAGCCGAGGCGCTCCCCGGCGGCGGTGAAGGAGCCCAGGTGGGCGACGGTGCGGAAGACGTCCAGCCAAGTCATGTCCATTCCGCATGGCTATCATGCGGGACATTCGTTTGTCGCTTGGCTCTTGGCTGCCTAGCGTGGTGGCCATGGACAAGATCGCTTTTCTGGGCCTGGGCCGGATGGGGCGGCCGATGGCCCGTCGCCTCTCGGCCGCCGGCTATCCGTTGACCGTCTGGAACCGTTCGCCCGGCCGTGCCGAGGGCCTCGCGGAGGCCGGGAGCCCGGCCGAGGCGGTGGCCGGGGCGGACGTCGTGGTGACCATGCTGTCCGACCCGGCGGCGTTGGCCGAGGTGGCCGGGCGGTTCACGGCCGCCCTGGCCCCGGGCACGCTGTGGATCGACATGTCCTCGGTCGGGCCGCGCGCGGTCGCCGAGCTGCGTGCCCAACTGCCGGACGGTGTGGGCATGGTGGACGCGCCGGTGATGGGCAGCGTGGGGCCGGCGGCCAGCGGGGACCTGGCGGTGTACGCGGGCGGCGAGGACGCCGACCTGGAGCGCGCCCGGCCCGTCCTGGAGCACCTGGGCCGGGTGCGGCACTGCGGCGGCCCGGGTGCGGGGGCGGCGCTGAAGGTGGTGATGATCGGCGCGATCGTGGCCTCGGTCACGGTGGTGGGCGAAGTGCTGGCGGCGGCCGGTGAGTTGGGCGTGGCGCCGGAGGTGGCCGTGGAGGCGCTGGCGTCCGGGCCGCTCGCGGGGGTGGTGGCCCGGGCGCACAGCACGCAGTCGGACTTCCCCGTCCGTCTGGCGGCCAAGGACCTCGCCCTGGCGGGCGGCGGCCCGGTGCTGGCGGCGGCCCGCCAGGTGCTGCTGGCGGACCCGTCGATCGCGGAGCGGGACCTGTCGGCGGTGGTGACGGCGCTGCAGCGGGGCCAGGGCATGTCCGACGCTCCCTAGCGGTCCCCTCCTCCGCCGTCAGTTTCCGCACCGCTGTTCACCCGATCAGGGGGGCTGGTGTGCGTCGCGGCGCTGCTGGGACGTAGCGTCGGGGCGGCAGGGCGGCGGAGGACCTGGGGAGGGCGGTAGGAGTGCGGGAGATGTGGGCTGGGCTGCGGCGGAGCGCGGCGGCGCTGGCGGTGGCGACGGCGGTGCTGGTGGCGTCGGCCTGCGGGGCGCCGCCGTCCGCCGACGGGCCTGGCGACGACGGCGGTGGCGGCGTATCCCGCAGGGGCACCCCCGAAGCGATGGTCCCGGGCGGCGGCCCGCTCGCCCTGGTCTACCGGGGCCCGGCGGCCTGCGACGGCTGCCCGGAGGCGGCGCACGACATGCTGGAGCACGACGGCTTCACGGTGCGCTACATCGGCCCGGAGGAGGAGACGCGCTTCGGCCCGGACGCGCTCGCCGGGGCCGCCCTGTACGTGCAGCCGGGCGGCACCAACGGCCAGGAGGTGACCACCGCCTGGGGCCTGCTGGAGCGCGACCGGGGCTTCTCCCCGGAGCTGGTGCGCGCCTACGTGCGCGGCGGCGGGCGCTACCTGGGCCTGTGCATGGGCGGCTACCTGGCCGGCGACGACCCGGGCTACGGCCTCCTGCCGGGCGACTCCGGCCAGTACATCCGTTCCCAGGGCGCCGCCGTCACCGACGACCAGGACCACCTGGTCGACGTCGCCTGGCGCGGGCACCCGCAGCGGATGTACTTCCAGGACGGCCCGTACTTCGACGTGGACGGCCCGGGCGTGGACGTGCTGGCCCGCTACACCAACGACCGCGCCGCCGCCGTGGTCGCCTCCTACGGCGCGGGCCGGGTGGCGGTCAGCGGCCCGCACCCGGAGGCGCCCTCGGAGTGGTACCGCGACTACGGCCTGTCGGACGAGTCGCACACCGGCCTGGGCCTGGGTGAGGACCTGCTGCACGCCCTCATGGGCACACCCGCGAACCCGACCTCCTGACGCCCCCACACGCCCGCGCCCGCACCCGGTTCGTACCGGGTGCGGGCGCGGGCGTTCGGGCGCGGGCTCAGTGATCAGCGGGGCGCGCCGGGCGGCGAGCGGCGGTGCGCGCCGGGCGGGGGCGTGCGCGCACTAGTGCACCCCGCCGGGCCGGCCGCCTGCGCAAAACCCGTACGGCCGCCGGGAAACCGCCCCCGCGCTGCCCCGAAGCACCCTAGTGCACTAGTGCTCCAATCTCAAATAACCGCAGTACAGGGCTTGTTGGGCGCTATGCGTACGGCGTACGGTTTCGGGCATGGAGAACACCGACATCCTCATCTCCGGCGCCGGCATCGCCGGCCCCGCCCTCGCCTACTGGCTGCGCCGCCACGGCTTCCACCCCGTCGTCGTCGAACGCGCCCCCGGCCCGCGCCCCGGCGGGCAGACCGTCGACCTGCGCGGCGCCGGACGCACCGTCATCGAGCGGATGGGCCTGATGGAGCGGGCCCGCGCGCTGTGCGTGGAGCAGCGCGGCATCGCCCTGGTCGACCGTCGCGGGAGGCTGACCGCCCGGATGCCCGTCGAGCTGTTCGAGGGCGAGGGCATCGTCTCCGAGATCGAGATCCTGCGCGGCGACCTCGCCGACCTGCTCCGCCAGGCCACCGACGACGTCGAGTACCGCTACGACGACACCGTCACCGCCCTGGCCCAGGACGCCGAGGGCGTCACCGTCCACTTCGAGAACGCCCCCGCCCGCCGCTTCCACCTCGTCGTCGGCGCCGACGGCCTGCACTCGGTCGTACGGCGCCTGGCCTTCGGCCCCGAGGAGAACCACTACCGCCCGCTCGGCGGCTACACCGCCTGGTTCACCGTCCACGACCCGGCCCTCGCCCGCGGCCTCGACGGCTGGTTCCTGATGTACAACGCCCCCGGCGGCCTGGTCGCCGCCGCCCGCCCCGGCCGGCTGCCCGGCGAGGTGAAGGTCGCCCTGAGCTTCCGCTCCGACCCGCTCACCTTCGAACGCCGCGACGGCGCCGCCCAGCGCCGGCTGCTCACCGAGCGCTTCGCCGGCACCGGCTGGGAGGTGGACCGCCTGCTCGCCGGGATGTCCACCGCCGAGGACTTCGCCTTCGACTCCTACGGCCAGATCCACCTCGACCACTACACCCGCGGCCGCGTCGCCCTGCTCGGCGACGCCGGCTACAGCCCCAGCCCGCTCACCGGCCTGGGCACCAGCCTCGCCCTGGTCGGCGGCTACCTGCTGGCCGGTGAACTCGCCGCCTGCGCAGGCGACTTCGCCGCCGCCTTCGCCCGCTACGAGGAGCTGATGCGCCCCTACGTCACCCGCGCCCAGGAACTGCCGCCCGGCGGCATGAACGGCTACGCCCCCGACACCGCCCTGATGATCCGCCTGCGCGCCGCCTCCATGCGCTGGATGGGCCGCTGGCCGCTGCGCACCATCCTCGCCGCCCAGTTCGCCAAGGCCGGAGACATCGCCCTGCCCGACTACCCGCTGCCCGCCCGCGCCTGAGCCCGCGCGCGAACCCGCACCCGGCCCCGGGCTTGCACCTCACGCGGCGTCAGGAGGGATGCTCGTGCCATGACCTCCTCCGAACAGACCTGGAAGGTCGGCCCACTCGCCGAAGCGAGCGGCCTGACCGTACGCACCCTGCACCACTGGGACCAGATCGGCCTGCTCAGCCCCTCCCGGCGCACCGCCTCCGGCCACCGCGCCTACACCGAGCAGGACGTGGTGCGCCTCTACCAGATCCTCGCCCTGCGCCGCCTGGGCCTGGGCCTGGAGACCATCGCCACCTGCCTGGACGCCGGCGTCGACCCGCTGCGGCTGGTGCGCGAGCACCTGGCCGCCACCGAGGCCTCCCTCGCCGCCCTGCACACCCTGCGCGAGCGCCTCGCCCACGTGCACACCGAACTCGCCGCCGAACGCTCCCCCGGCACCACCGACCTGCTGCGCCTGCTCCAAGCCGTCGGCGGCACGGGACCCGCCGCCGACGAGGCCCTGCGCCGCCACCTCGACGAGGACCAGCTGCACGCCCTCGCCGACCACGCCGCCGCCCTCGGGCCGGCCGCCCACTACCTGCTGGAGGTCGAATGGCCCCAGCTCTACCGCCGCGCCGAGGAGCTGCGCAGCGCCGGCACCGACCCCGCCGACCCCCGGGTGCGCCGCATCGCCGACCGCCTGGACGAGCTCTCCCGCCTCTTCAGCGGCGGCGACACCACCCTGTCCGCCGCCGTGCGCACCGCCTGGCGCGAGGACCCGGCCGCCATGTCCGGCGACCCCGCCGCCCCCGCCGACGCCTGGGCCGACCTGCGCACCTTCCTCGACCACGCCCGCCGGGCGTCATGATGACCAGCCCGATGCCCCACCGCGTCCGGCTGCGCGTCAGCCTGCTGAGCACCCTGCCCGTCCTCGCCGTCGCGGCGCTCGCACTGCCCCCGCTCGCCCTGGCCGGCCTGCTGCCCTGGTCGGTGCTCCCGGCCGTGGTCCTGGCCCAGGGGGTGCAGGCCTGGCTGGTCTTCCACCGCCTGGGCCGTCCGACGGGCGGGAGCTGACGGCTACTTCGCGCGCGGCTGGTTGAAGCGCAGCATGTTGCCCGCCGGGTCGCGGAAGGCGCAGTCGCGCACCCCGTAGGGCTGGTCCATCGGTTCCTGGAGCACCTCGGCGCCGGCCGCGCGGATCCGCTCGAAGGTGGCGTCGCAGTCGTCGGTGCGGAAGATGACCCCGCGCAGCAGGCCCTTGGCCAGCAGTTCGGCGGCGGCCTGGCGGTCGTCCTCGGAGGCGTGCGGGTCGGCCAGCGGAGGCTCCAGGACGATCTCCACGCCGGGCTGGTCGGGGGATCCGACCGTCACCCAGCGCATCCCCTCGAAGCCGACGTCGTTGCGCACCTCGAAGCCGAGCACGTCGCGGTAGAAGGCGAGCGCCTTGTCGTGGTCGTCGACGGCGATGAAACACTGGGCGAGTTCGATGCTCATGCCCGTCACGCTACGGGAGGGGGCCCGCCCTACGCCTGCGTACGCCGCACCGGGCGGGTGCGGATCTTGGCGACGCACGCCGGGATCGGCTCGCCGTCGGCGTGGTCGCGGGCCCGGTAGGCGCTGGGGCTCTCGCCCACCAGCTCGGTGAAGCGGGTGCTGAACGAGCCCAGTGAGGTGCAGCCCACCGCCATGCACACCTCCGTCACACTCAGGTCCCCGCGCCGCAGCAGCGCCTTGGCCCGCTCGATCCGGCGGGTCATGAGGTAGCTGTACGGGGTCTCCCCGTACGCGGCGCGGAAGCTGCGCGAGAAGTGCCCCGGCGACATCAGCGCGGTACCGGCCAGCGCCGGCACGTCCAGCGGCTGGTCGTACTCGCGGTCCATCCGGTCACGGGCCTGGCGCAGGCGCACCAGGTCGGCCAGGGGCACACGGGACGCGCGGGGCGTACGGGAGGACACACCGGCCACCGTACCCAGTGCCTGCGACAACCGTCCCCTCCCCAGGTCGGCGCAGCGGCGGCGGGCACGGGCGCCCCGGGCCCCGGCGGGCAGCCCCCACCTGCGGCGTTCTAGGGTGGCAGGCATGATCCCCTCTCCGATATCCGGCCCGATATCCGACCCCGACGAGGCGCTGCGGGTGCTGTTGGAGGGCAACGCCCGGTTCGTCGCCGGCGGCCCCGAGCACCCCAACCAGGACGCCGGGCGCCGCGCGGCGCTCGCCCCGGGGCAGAAGCCCTTCGCGGTGCTGTTCGGCTGCTCGGACTCCCGCCTGGCCGCCGAGATCATCTTCGACCAGGGTCTGGGCGACCTGTTCGTGGTGCGCACCGCGGGCCACGTGACCGGTGCGGAGGCGCTGGGCAGCATCGAGTACGGGGTGGCGGTGCTGGACTGCCCGCTGGTGGTGGTGCTGGGGCACGACTCCTGCGGTGCGGTGGCGGCGGCCCTGGACTCGCTGGAGCAGGGGCGGCTGCCGGGCGGCTTCGTGCGGGACGTGGTGGAGCGGGTGACCCCGAGCGTGCTGTCGGCGCGGGCGGCGGGCATCGAGGACCCGGACGCGATCGTGGACGAGCACATCCGCCAGACCGTGGACCTGCTGCTGGAGCGCTCCCAGCTGTTGGCCGCCCGGGTGGCGGAGGGCCGGGTGGCCGTGGTGGGCCTGTCCTACCGGCTGCGCGACGGCCAGGCCCGTACGGTGGCCGCCCGCGGCCTGGCCTGAGGCGCCCCGGGCGGGAAGAAGGGGGCCGGCCGGGTTCGACGGTGCGAGGCCCGGCCGGCCCGACGCGTGCGGGGGCGGCTGACGCTACTGCCCCGCGTTGCGCTCGCTCGTCCTGCGCTGCATCTCCATCAGCATGGCCATGGTCTCGGGGTGGACCGCGCCCCGGCCCTCGTCCAGGTCGTCGTCGTCCAGGTCGTCGTCATCGTCGTCGTCCGTGTCCTGCGGATTCAGCCGTGCCTGCGGGAGCAGTTCCTCGTAGCGGGGGTCGCCGGGCTGGATCTTGTGCCACCCGTCGTAGAGGTACCCCTCCGCGGTCCTGCCGCCGTACCGCTGCCAGATGGTGACGCCGTCGGCGTCGAGCATCGGGTTCCCGGCGACCTCGTAGGGCTCAGAATGCTCGCTCAAAGTACTCCTTCAGGATCTTCGCCGCCTCGCGGTCGCCGAACGTGAACTTCTTCAGCGTCCCGGCGGTCCAGTTGTTGAACGCCTCGGCGAAGTACTCGTGCGGCTGGCGGATGTACGCGTCCAGTTTGTAGCCGATCCGGTCCATGACCTGCTGCTGCGCATGCTGCCAGTCCGGCTGGCTGCTCTTGTAGCCGTAGGCCTCGTCGACCGCGTGCCCGAACTCGTGGACCGCGACGCTGCTCGGCGTCTCGGCACTCGAGTTGATCAGGAGCCTGCGCTGGTCGGGCAGGTACATGCCGGGTACGTGTTCCGCCGGTGAGCTGCCTCCCACCGGCCTGACGCCGCCGAGGCCGAAACCCCCCGGAAGCTCCGTGATGGGCCGGGGGCCGATGCTGATCCCGCCGCCCGGGACGGCCTTCAGGTAGTCCCAGACCTTGTTGAAGACCTTGGGCGGCACGCGCGCCAGCTCCGTGGTCACCTTCGCGACGCTCGGGTGGTCCTCCACGTACTCGCGCGGGGGCAGCCGGCCGGGCATCGGCAGCTCGACCGGTGCCGCGTGCTTGGGCACGTACGGGCCGCTGTCGACGGGACCCTTGCGTCCCCCCGGCGCGGCCGCGCCGCCGACGGCGCCCAGGACGAGGTCCAGCGGCATGACCGGGCCGGTCTGGAAGGCCGCGTCGTAGCCGTAGCTGAGGCCCGCCCCGGTGATCATCCGGCCGGGCATGGAGTCGGCGGCGCCCGCGACCTTGGCCAGGCCGGCCAGGGCGACCGAGGCGCCCTCGGCGCCGCCGGCCGCGGTGGAGACGGCGCGGGCGCCCGCGCCGAAACCGCCGCCGGCGCCGCCCATGATGCCGCCGGTCTCGGCGGAGTCGACGGCCTCGTTGAAGCTGTAGCCGCCGTCGTCGAAGAGTTCGACGCGGAT
>NZ_JBHVVI010000077.1:0-44090 GCF_042883685.1 Kitasatospora sp. NPDC058190 | reverse complement strand
CACCTCGGACGCCGACCGGGACCCGGGCCGGGCGATCCGAGACCCGCCACAGATGGCAGGGGCGCGGCCGAAAGATGGCAGGCCAAAGCCCTGGCCACCGTCGACGCGCGGGTCTAGCATTCCCGTCACGGCGGCCCACCGCAGCACCACCGGGCCGCCGGCCAGCGCAATCACGCCGTGCCTTCGACGCGCCCGGCCTCCCGCCGGCCGGGCCCCGCGGCAGTGAACAGCTCCCGCCCTCCGGGCCGGCGGCGCGCCGCGGCCGGATCCGAGGCCGGGGCGGCGTGCGTGGCCCGACGCTCCGCTTGTGCCGGCCGCCCGTCGCGCGGCGCGCCCGGGGGATGGGCTATCGGTTCGTGCCGTGGCGGAGGCCGTCGAGGAGCAGGTCGAGGAGGCGGCCGGCCCGTTCGCGTTGGGCGGGGTCGCTGGTGATCAGCGCTATGCCGCTGAGGCTGAAGCCGACGTCGACGGGGTCGATGTCCGGGCGTAGGAGGCCGGCGTCGGCGCCGGCGTGCAGCAGGGTGGTGATCGCGGTGGCGAGCTTGTCGAGGGTTTCGGCGAAGGGGTCCGCGCCGGAGGCGACCGCGGCCCGCAGGGCGTCCGCCATGCCCTGCTTGGCGGCCAGGTAGTCGATGAAGTCGTCCATCCACAGGCGCATCGCCCGGTCCGGCGGGTTGTCGGCCAGCAGCTCTGCGGCGCGGTCGCAGACGCGGGCGAGCTCGTTGCGGTAGGCGGCCTCGACCAGCGCCTCGCGGGTGGGGAAGTGGCGGTAGAGCGTGGCCGAGCCGACGCCCGCGGCCTTGGCGATCGTGTCGATCGCAACGTCCGCGCCCTTCTCGGAGAAGGCGCGCACGGCCGCTTCGAGGATGCGTTCCCGGTTGCGGCGGGCATCGGCGCGCAGCGCGCTCGGCTGGGTGGTCAAGGCTGTCTCCCTTCGTCGGGATCAGTCTATCTGGACAAGCGGGGAGTTCCCCGGTTACGTTGGCAATTAACCGGGGAACTCCCCGTTTGCGGCGTTGTCCGCTCCGTTGCACTCCACACGCAAGGAAGACCCTCATGACCTCCCCGAAGACGGTTCTGATCACCGGCACGTCCTCCGGCATCGGCCTGGCCGCCGCCGTCGGCGCCGCCCAGGCCGGCTGGACGGCCATCGCGACCATGCGCGACACGGGCAAGGCCGATGCGCTGCTGAAGGCCGCCGCCGAGCACGACGTCGCCGACCGCATCCAGGTCAAGCGCCTGGACGTGGTCGACCCCGAGAGCATCGCCGCCTGCCTGGACGAGGTGATCGCCGAGCACGGCCGCCTCGACGCGCTGATCAACAACGCCGGCGCCGCCCAGGTCGGCACCGTCGAACTGATGAGCGTCGACGAGGTCCGCTCCGCCATGGAGGTCAACTTCTTCGGCGTGGTGGCCACCACCCGCGCCGCCCTGCCCCACCTGCGCGCCGCCCAGGGCCGGGTGATCACCGTCACCAGCATCGGCGGCGTGGTCGGCCAGCCCTTCAACGAGGCCTACTGCGCGGCCAAGTTCGCCGTCGAGGGCTTCATGCAGTCCCTCGCTCCCGTCGCCGCCACCGTCGGCGTCGACGTCACCGTCGTCGAACCCGGTGCGGTTTCCAGCGAGTTCGTCGCCAACATCGGCCTGGACGTCCCCGCCCTGCTCGCCGCCGCCGGACCCTACGTTCCGGCCCTCCAGGCGTACATCGCCCGCGTCCAGCAGTCCTACGGCAACGCCCAGACCCCGGCCGAGGCCGCCGCCCCGATCATCGAGGCCCTGACCGCCGACCGTCCGGCCTTCCGCGTCCAGACCTCGCAGTGGGCCCGCGACTTCGTCGCCACCACACTCGCCGACCTCGACGGCTCCGCGGTCCAGGACCTCACCCGCGCCTGGGTCCGCTGAACGACGAGGAGGCGATCGCCCGTGTCCACCGCTGACCTGTCGCGCGCCGAAACGGACGCGAAGCAGTTGTTCGACCGCTATGCGGCCACCTTCATCGAACTCGCCGCGGCCGGCGGGAGCGACCCGGCGCCGCTGCTGGAGTACTTCGCGGTGCCCCTGACCGTGACCACTGGCAGCGCGCACACGGTCCTCACCTCGGCCGAGCAGCTGACCGCCGGGCTCGCGCACGAGCTGGCCGCCCTGCGCGACCTCGACTACGGCGGCAGCCAGGCACTGGACCCGGCCGTCCGGGAGCTGAACGAACGGGCGGTCACCATCGAGGTGAGCTGGGCCCGCTACGACCGCTCGGGCGCCGAGTTCCAGCGCCCCCGGGTGTTCTACTTCCTCGCCCGCACGCCGGACGGCTGGCGAATCACCACCTCGGCGGTCCTGGCCGGCTGAGCCGGCGCACCGGCGGACAGCCGGACCCGGCCCCCTGAAGACCAGGGCCCGGACCGCCTGGCCGCCGTCAACGGTGCCGGCCGGGGTGACCTTGTCCGTCTCGTCTTCACTGGCCACACCCGGTAGCCGCCCCGCCGAGCAGGCGTCTCGGCGGGTCCTTCCGTGCACCCGAGACCACTGCGATCGTGAAAGTGGACGCCTGACACACTGTGCGCCATGACTGAGCACGAACATCATGCCTCGGCGCAGCTCTCCGAGGTACTGCACCGCAGGTTGGAGCGGATCGAGCGGCTCCTGGAGCCCGAGAAGCCGGAGCGTCCGGCGTGGCGCTCGGTCACACTCGGTGAGCAGCGCTGGGCGGCGTCGGCGGCCATCCTGGTTGCCGTGGGACTGCAGCTGGCCCTGCCGACCCGCCTGACCATCCACCCGCATTGGATGCTGCCCACCCTGGAGCTGGCGCTGCTGGTGGCCCTGGTGGTCCTCAACCCGCACAAGCGCATCGACCAGACGTCGCAGTTGCTGCGCTCGCTGAGCCTGGCCCTGGTAGCGGTGATCAGCCTGGCCAACGGCTGGTCGGCGGTGAAGCTGGTGGGCGACCTGATCCACACTTCTGCCTCACCGGGCGCGCTGGCGCTGCTCGGTACCGGCGGCGCGGTCTGGGCGACCAACATCATCGCCTTTTCGCTCTGGTACTGGGAGTGGGACCGAGGCGGCCCGGCGGCCCGCGCCCAGGGGGTGAAGTCGTACCCGGACTTCCTCTTCCCCCAGATGCAGCAGGAGGGCATCGCGGAGCCGGGCTGGGAGCCCTCCTACCCGGACTACTTGTACGTGGCGTTCACCAATGCCTGCGCCTTCAGCCCGACGGACACCATGCCGCTGTCGGTCTGGGCGAAGCTGCTGATGATGACGCAGTCGGCGGTGTCGCTGATCACGGTGGTGCTGGTGGTGGCGAGGGCGGTCGGCATCCTGCAGTAGCGGCCGCCGCCCCGCTCGCGCCCGAGGCCCCGGCCCTGGATCGCTGTCACATGCCAATCGGGTCGAACGGGCGCGGTCCGGGCGCGTTTTCAAGATCTGCATCAGACTCCTGGCCGGGTTCGTCCCGGCCGGGAGACGCCGAACGGTCGGGCACTCCGTGCAGGAGTGCCCGACCGTTGGTTTCCGCGTCCGGGCCACGACCGGCCGCCCCGGCGGGATCAGGTCAGCAGAACCCGCCAGCCGCCCCCGCCGTCACGACCGTCCAGGCGGAGCGTCAGCTCCTTCGCCTGGCCGGTCCCGTGGAAGGTGAGCCGTACGGTCTGCCGGTTCGCCGGGTCGTCGCCGAAGTCGGCGGTGACCTCCCCGGCGGCTCCCGGCCCGTAGGCGCGGACCCACTCCTCGGCCGCCGCCCGGCGCGCGTCGGCCGTGCCCTCCGCGGCGGCCAGCTTCACCAGCCGGTCCGCGGAGCCGTCGGCCAGCCGCCACACCACCTGCTGTGCCAGGCCCAGCGTCTCCGGCACGGGGTAGCCGGTGACCTTCAGGTGCGGATGGGTGGAGTAGTCGGCCGAGTGCTCCAGCCGGGCCTCCTCGGCGCCGCTCGAACAGCCGGACAGGAGGGCGGCCGAGAGCGCGGCGGCCAGTACGGCCGTCACCGGCCGCCCCGCCGCCATCAGTTGGTCCCGAGCGGACGGACGACGACGAACCACTCGATCGGCTCGCCCTTCTGCCGGTAGTAGGACAGCACCTCGTTCAGGGTGGTGACGCCCTTCCGGCCGTGCTGGCGCAGTTCCATCTGGGCGCCCCAGCTGACCACGACCGCGGCGTGGTTGATCCGCGGCTCGTCGCGCCACTTGAAGAACACCACGTCACCCGGGCGGGCCTCGGAGGTCCAGCGCAGCCAGGTCGAGTACCGGTAGTTCAGCAGGTGCCGGTGCAGGTTGGCCGCGCCGGCCCACGTGTAGCTGCGGTTCTTGTGCCAGCCGAACAACCAGTAGTCGTTGGTCCACCAGGCACCGTCCCAGGTCTTGAAGCCGTACCGGGTGCGCATACCGCCACCGTAGTACAGGGCCTTGGAGACGAAGTTGGTGCAGTCCTGGGGGAAGTCCCAGCCGATGTTGACGTTGCGGCGGGCCCAGTCGGCGGTGCCGTTGTAGTTGTACCCGGTCTGGACGGCGCCGGCGGCCGGCTGCGCCGGCTGGAGCGGGAAGCCGTTGGCGTCCAGGGGCACCGCCTTCTGGGCGTCCGCCGGGTCGGGCTGCGCGGCGTCGGCCACCTCGACCTGGGCCTGCGCGGCCGCGGAGGAGGACAGCTGCTGCTGGGCCGCGAGGTCGTCGGCCTCGGAGACGAGGACCGCGGCGGTGCCGACGGGGAACTCGAACCGCTTCGCGCCCACGCTCTCGCTCGGCGAGTCCACGCCGCCCGACCGGATCATCACCGAGTCCTTGACGGTGGCCCGTACGACGACCTTGCCGGCCGTCTGCTGGTCGACCACCACGTCGGTCAGGGTGACCGCCGCAGCCGTGTACAGCTGGTTCTGGGTCGCCAGCGCCTCGCGGTTGGCGACCAGCGAGGCCTCCTGGGTGGCCAGCAGGTCGACGAAGACGGTGCCGTGCGCGGCCTCGGCGGCGGCGTCCGGCGCGGTGAACCCGGCCTTCATCTTGATCTTGTTGCGGGCGTCCAGGTACTCCTGCACGTAGCCGCGGTACTGGTTCGGGCCGCCGGCCGTCGGGGTGCCCTGGACCACCGTCGAGGCGACCGGGGCGGCGGCGCCGTAGCTGTTCCTGGCGGTGACCACCGCGCGGTAGGAGCGGGCGTTGTCCAGGCCGGTGAACGTGGCCCGCAGGTCGCCGGTGGTGACCTCCTGGACCGGGACGCCGGCCGAGGTCTCGACCCGGACGGTGTAGCCGACGTCACCGACCGAACCGCGGTCGGCCGGGGCGTTCCAGGTGACGACCAGAGCGGCGTCGCCACCGACGGCGGTGACCTGTTCGGCCGCGCCCGGTGCGGTCGGCGCCAGGTAGTCGAGGGTCAGCTTGGGCCGCCGCGCCGGGTCGGCGGCGGTGGCCGAGAAGTAGCGGGCCGCGCCGCTCCAGCCTGCCGGCGGACGCAGCGCCAGGCCGTAGGCCTCGCCCTTCTCGATCCACGAGCCGACCAGCGCGGACAGGTCGGTCTCCGACGGCTTGGCGGCGGAGGCGTAGCTCTCGGCGCCGGCGGCCGTGGTCAGCGCCGCACCGCCCTGGCCGGGAGCCCAGGCGCTGCCGAGCTGGAAGACGTCCACGGCGGTCTCGTCGCAGCCGGCGCTACCGGCCGCGCAGTCCGAGCGGGTCAGGGCGAGCTTGCCGCCGATCACCCGGGAGCCGGCCGGGACGGCCGACAGGTCGGGCTTGAGCCAGCTGGTCCAGCTGCTGCCGTCGGGCGTGGTGCCGATCCGCAGCTCGGCCGGGTCGGCGGCCGGGCACGTGCCGGTGTCGCAGCCGCCGCCGGCGGTGGCCGCCGAGGCGTCCGCGAGGGCGGGGCCGGTGAGGACCACGGTGGTCGGCGCGGGCGGGACCGGCGGGGCCTGGACGCGGACGGCCAGCGGCTGGTCGGGGGTCCACGCGGAGCAGCCGACGGCGGCGCAGGCGCGCGCGGTCCAGGTGTAGTCGCCGCCGTCGGTCACCGCGCCGTCCGGCAGCTGGACGGAGGCCCGGGTGCCGCTCTCCGCCCACACCGGGGCGATCGAGGTCGGCAGCGGCTGGCCGTTGCGGCCCTTGAGCACGAACTCGGTCCGGATCCGGCCCTGGTTGGGGTTGGTGACCAGGGTGGAGAGCACCGGAGTGAGGGTCTGCTGGGCGCCGGTCTGCAGCTGGCTCGGCACGTCCGGCAGCGGGCTGACACTGAAGGTGGCCCAGGCGGACCAGCCCAGGTTGTAGTGCAGGCCGTCGTAGGGCGAGGTACGGAACCGGTAGGTGTGGCCGTACTGGAGCAGGCCCGCCGGCACGGTGACCTCGGCGGGGGTGCCGCTGGCCACGTAGCCGGAGACGTTGACGTTGCCGACCTGGGCGCCGGAGATGGCGTCGACCAGCTGGAAGGTGCCGGTCACCTTGTCGCCGTCGGGGTCGACGAAGGTGTCCCGGAGCACCGGGGTGGTGGTGTCGACCCGCCAGGTGCCGGTGCCGTCCTGGAGGAACGGCGGACCGGCCTCCTGCTTGGTGCCTGTGCGCGGACGGTAGTTGTAGTTGACCGTCAGCTTGGGCACGTTGGTGGCGGCGTTGGCGGAGTTCACCTCCTTCCAGTATTTGGTGCTGACCTCGTCGGGCGCCCGCAGGCCCATTCCGGAGACCTGGTTCTTCGCCGAGGCCCAGGTCTGGACGAGGTCGGTGACGTTGGCGGTGATCCAGCCGTCGCCGCCGCAGGTGTCGCGGCCCTTGGTCTCGGTGGAACTGGCCTTCTTGGCGTTCCAGGCCGGCTGGTTGGTCCAGCGCGAGGCGGTGGAGGCGAGCCCGGTGTCCCACACCTCCCAGGTGTAGGGCAGACAGTCGGTGTTGCCGGAGTGGATGTTGTACAGCGACAGCGTGGCGTTCTGGACCAGCGCGTCCGCGATCGAGGAGGTGTTCCAGTTGATCAGCGAACGGGCCTCGCGCGAGCTGCCGTCGGCGTTCTTGGTGCCGGGGTTGCCCCAGTACAGCTCGACGTCGGCCGACCAGTCGACCGTCTCGCCCTTCTGGACCCGGGTGTCGAGGGCGTTGCCGAGCCCGGTGGTGGACGGGTCGACGGTCACCGGGTAGGTGGTGGCCGGGTCGGCCAGGAAGGCGGCGTCGGGGGTGAAGACCAGGTCGACGTCGTCACCGTGCTGGACGACCTTGAGGTCCACCTTCGCCTGCCGGGGGTGCTCGCTCGACCCGGTCACGGTGGTGGCGTCCCACATCACCGGCGCGGGCAGCACGGCGCGCTTCCGCCCGTTCTTCCGGTCGGTGAACAGCACGCCGCCGTCCGGCTGGGCCACGGCCTTCAGGCCCTTGGCCCGGAACGGCATGGTGTACGAGTAACTCCCGTTCGCCGGGCGCTTCTTGAGCGTGACGAACTGCTCGAAGCCGTTGCGGTTGGCCTCGACGACGAGGTCACCGTCGCCGTCGCCGACGGCGTCCCGGTAGACGGCGCGCGGGCCGTCCAGCTCGGGTGCGGGCAGGCCGCCCTTCCACTCCAGCGCCAGCTCGTCGTCGCCGGAGCCGAGCGACACCAGGGTGCGGGCGGGCTCCGCGGCGGCGGGCGCGGTGATGGCCTGTGACTCGGCGAGGGTGCGGGGCCGCTTGCCGCCGGGGCCGGCCAGCTTCATCGCGTGCGGGTGCGCGGCGGGGGCCACCGAGCCGTCGGGCGCCCGCTTGAGAGTCAGGTCGACGTCGGTCCATGTGCCGTCGCGCAGGAAGCGCACCGGTCCGGCGGCAAGCTCGGTGGTGAGCGTGCCGTCCGGGTTGACCCAGGTGGTGGACACCTCGCTGCGCTCGGACACCGCCTCGACGCGCTGGCCGGTGGTGCGCGCGGCGACCCGGGCGGCGGCGATGCTGCCGGTCGGGTCGATGGCGGCCGCCGTCGGCGGCTTGCCGGGGGAGGGCTTGGGCTGCGGCTTGGCCGCGAACGCGATCGGCGCTCCGCCGGCCAGCGACAGCGACAGCGCCACCGCGAGGGACAGCGGACCGGCGAGGGTCCGTCTTGGAACATGCATGGGGGCTCCTTGACTCGCTCTTGGTCGAAGCGATCCGGAGCATAGGCAAGATCACCAAGGGCGGTGATCGCGATAATTCGGGGCAAATCAGTCCAGATTCTGAATATTTCCTTAAGAAGTTGATGAGATTGTGACGCGTTTTGTACGCACGAATGCGAAATCCGGGCCCACCACAGGACGCGGCGGTGAGTTCCCGAATGGCCGTCATGCAGGCAGCGCCATAAGGCTGAGCCGCACCCGACACGGCACCGATCGCCCCGGCGTCCGGCGGATGAGGTGGATAACTGGGCTTCGCCACACCCGCAGATGAGTCGTCCGCCCTCGTGCTGCGGCCTGGAAACGTGCCCGGCGTGCCCGAGGCGCTGGGAGGTCGCGACAGCCGCCGTACGCGGATGGGGGGTTGCTCGGACGATGCCGTCACCAGACGGCCGAGCGGGTTGGCTCACCGACCCGCTCGGAGGATTGATGCACGTATCCCGTGCCTTGCGTTCGATCGTCGCCGTCGCCTCGATGGGAGCCGCGCTGGTGGCCGCCCCGGCGTGGTCCGCCACGCCTGCCGCCGGCGCCGTACTCGAGCCGGCCGGCCACTCGCAGGCTTCTCGGTCTCCTGACTCCGGACCCGCGCTGCACCATGACACCTCGCCACCGTTGCGTGAACTGGGGCAGAGATCAGGGGAGCGCCGGTCCACCCCCGGCGTCATGTCCCCCGGAAAGTCGCACCCGTCCCTCATCGGGGACTCCCATCCGGATCAGGTGGTGCAGGACCACGACGGCAACCGGGACCCGATCCAGGTGGGCGTCAGTTTCGACGGCATCCGGGAAGCCGGGGGCGTCCCCCCTGACCCCAACGCCTCGGTGGGCTCCAGTCAGATCGTGGAGATCACCAACTACGACCTCGCGGTGTACTCCAAGACCGGTGCCACGCTGCTGGGGCCGCTGAGGACCCAAGCCCTGTTCAGCGGGTTCGGCGGACCGTGCGAGACGTCTCAGAACGTCGACATCGGGGATCCCGTGGTCCGCTGGGACTCCCTGGCCCGCCGCTGGATCATCAACCAGTTCGCCCTCGACGAGACGGGCAACACGAATCGACTGTGCGTGGGCGTGTCCACCACCGAAGACGCCACCGGCGAGTACTACCGGTACGACTTCGGGTATCAGCACTTCATCGACCACCCGAAGGTCTCGGTGTGGCCGGATGCCTACTACGCGGCTTTCACCGGCGGGGCGTACTTCGAGGCGTGCGCCTGGGACCGGAACAGGATGCTGCGCGGAGCCGACGCCGACCAGCAGTGCTACACCATCCCGTCACCGACCATCCCGCTCGGCTCGGACCTCGACGGCACGACCCCGCCCCCACAGGGCGAGCCCAACCTGCTGATGGCCCTCAACCCCGCCGACAACAGCCTGCAGTACTGGCGCTTCCACGTCGACTGGGCGGACCAGACCCGCACCACCGTCACGGGCCCGGGGGAGCTGCCGGTGGCCCCCTACACCCCGGCCTGCCAGAACACCGATCCCACCCAGTGCGTCCCCCAGGCCGGAACCACCCAGAAACTGGACTCGCTCTCCTACTCCGCCATGTACCGGCTCGCCTACCGCAACTTCGGCGACCACCAGTCCCTGGTCGTCAACCACGCGGTCGACGCGCCCGGCGGCGTGGGGGTGCGCTGGTACGAACTGCGGCTGAAGCACGGCCGACCGGTCGTTCACCAGCAGAGCACCTACGCTCCGGGGCCCACGTACCGGTGGATGGGCTCCGCGGCCCAGGACAAGGACGGCGACATCGCCCTGGGATACTCGGCGTCGTCCGCCCAGGACCATCCCTCGATCCGCGTCACCGGACGCCTGGCGCACGACCCGCCGAACCTGATGACGTTCCGAGAGACCACCGTGTGGACCGGCGCGGGCTCCCAGACCGGGAGCAACCGCTGGGGTGACTACACCTCCATGGCGATCGACCCGGTGGACGAGTGCACGTTCTGGTACACCAACCAGTACCAACCGGCCGACGGCACCGGAAACTGGAACACCCGTATCGCCTCCTTCCAGCTCTCCGACTGCTGCGACCATCACCGCCACGGGTGACACCCCGGCGGCGGCCGGCTCCTGGTCCTCGGCGATGTCGATCGCGGCCGGCCGGGTCGGCCCGTCACACCTCGCGCAACAGAATGCCCGGCCCGCCGCATCTCCCTTGCGGCGGGCCGGGCGACGGTCCGCCGGCTCCGAAGAGATGCGAGGGGGACCGAACGAGTAACGAACGTCTCTCCTTCGGCCAACGATTCTCCAGTCACGCGGAGGCCTCCGCGACCAGGTGGAGCCATCGCCAATAAAGCGCATGCAAATCACCTGTATTGGAGAAGCCCGGACGGCTGACCAGGTGACGGTCGCGCAGCTCACTCCCGATCCACCTGGCGCGCCGCCTACGATCCCCGCGGGGCTGCCCGCCCGTCGTGCTGGTTCTCACCGGAACGGTTCGGTGAGCGAGTTCGGGTCCGTGACGTCCTGGGCGACCGAGGTCGAGTTTGCGCTCCCGGGCGGGAAGCGCAACGTGCGCCTGGACGCGGTGCTGTGAATCCCGGGGTGACGGAAATTCGTCAGCAAACCTCTCAATAGAGAATTTCGAAGCGCGCTGTCCGGACTGACATGTCCGCACTAGCGTGGCTGTCGGATTCACCTGGGGGCTCCTTTCCCGATGGTGCGTGAATCCCTTTCTGCCGCTGTGCAGTCCTGTGCCATAAGGATCCGAGGGAGAGAAACTTGAGGAAGATCGCGAAGATCGTCGCCCCGGTGGTGGGCTCGATCGCCCTGATCGGAGCGGTCCAGGGGTCGGCCCAGGCCGCCACCACGACCACCGGCCAGCCTGCGCCGAGCTGTGTCAGCTACGTCGACCACTACGACGGGATGTTCGGTGGCTTCACGAAGGTCACGGTGACCAACGGTTGTGCCGCCACCGTCCGGGTCCAGGTCACGTACCTGACGTACAGCCCCCCGAGCGAGTGCCTGACCATCGCCCCGAACTCCAGCGTTGACACGACCTACTACAACATCGTCATGGGCGACCCGAACGTGCGCGCGCTGGTGACCTGCTGAGAATCGTCCTCGCCCCGCCGGCCGGTGTGGGCTGACCGCCGAGGGCCGTCTCCCGGTTGAGCGATCGCCGGGGGCGGCCGTCGTGCGTCCGGCCCCGGTCGGCGGAAAACCGTTCGCCCCGGCGTTCGGGCGGCGGGCATGATCGGCCGGTGGATCTGCCTGCCCTGCTGGCCGCCATCGAACGCGGCGACGACACCACGGTCTTCGAGTTCCTGGAGGACGTGGCGAACGACGAACTCACCGGCGACGACGGCAGCACCCTGCTGGCCGCCGCCGCGTACGCCGGGCGCCACGAAGTCGTCGACCGCTTGGTCGGGTGGGACGTCGACCCGACCCGCCCCTGGGCCGGCGGCGTCGACCCGGTCACCTGGGCCGCTGAGAACGGCGCCTACTGGGTCCTGAACGCGCTGCTGTCCCCCGACCGCGACCCGCTGCGCGCCGACAGTTGGCACCGCCGCGCGCTGCGGGTGGCGTGGGCGGCCCTGGAGTCCGGAGCCGGTGCCGGGTCCGTGCCGCCCCCGGCCCACCTTGCGGTCATCACCGACCTGGAGGCGAAACTCGGGGTCCACCGCACGCCGGACGAGCTGATGGCCCGCGCCCTGGTCCATGCCGACCCCGAGCACGACGACTGGTTCGCGGCACTGCTCCGGATCGCCGAGCCGGAGAGCCAGGAGAGGTTCGACTGGGCCCGCGCGGTGGCCGAGGGCGCCGGGGAGGCCGGCTCGCTCGACCGCCGGCGCTTCGCGCTCGACGCGATCAACTTCCTCGGCTTCGGCTTCAACCCCGACAACGGCAACGACGAGCCGCCGTTCAACCGGGAGGCCGCCGAGTTCCTCCGGCCCCGGCTGGACACCGAGCAGGACCCGTACGCCCTGCGCACCGTCGTCGTGGCCTTCATCGGCTACTGCTCCCGCGAGGAGCTCCCGGCCGTCCTGGCCCATGCCGACCACCCCGACCCGGGTGTCCGCCACTGTGCCGCCCTGGCGTTCCCCGCCCTCCTGACCGACCGCCCCGACGCCCTCGCCGTCCTCCTGCGCCTGGCTGACGACCCCGCCCCCGTCGTCCGGACCAGCGCGCTCCAGGCCCTCACCCGCTCCGAAGTCGACACCCCTGCCCTGCGCGGCGTGCTGGCGGCCCACCTCACCGACCCCCACTTCGACGCCCGCCTCGAAGCCGCCGCCGCCCTGGCCCTGTGCGGCGACGAACGCGGCACGCCGGTCCTCGACGAGATCCGCCGCGGCATCAAGAACCGCAGCAGCCGCGGCGCGGGCCGCCTCGACGACCTCCACTACCAGCTCCGCGCCCGCACCCCTGGGCATGTGATCCCACGGCCCGGGCCGGCGATGTAGGCGGGGAGGTCGGAATCGCCGAGCAGGCCTCGCCCGTCCGTCCCAGGATGCGCCGCCGTCAGCGGAGCGCCCAGCAGGCCCCTGCAAGGGCCATCCCCGGTCATGCGGAGACATGTGACGCGGATCACCGGGAACCGGCCGGGGCGGGCGGACAGGGAGAGGTGTGGAACTGTCACTGCGGGCGCGCCTTCGCGCCGGCGACCAACACGCGTACGGGGAGATCTTCGATGAGCACGCACAAGCGGTCTACGGATACGCGGTACGGCGACTGGGGGACTGGGCGGCGGCAGAGGACGTCGTCTCGCTGACCTATCTGGAGGCCTGGCGGCTGCGCGGCAAGCTGCACGAGGACGGCGAGAGCGTCCGGCCCTGGCTGTTCGGCATCGCCACCAACGTGCTGCGCAACACCGCCCGGACGGCACGTCGGCACCGCGCCGCGATGGAGCGGCTGCCGGAACGCGACACGGTACCGGACTTCGCCGACGAGCTGGTCGGGCGGCTGGAGGACAGCAGCCGACTGGCCGCCGCGCGACGGGCGCTGGCACAGCTGCGCCGCGGCGACCGGGAGGTCTTCAGCCTGTGCGTCTGGGCCGGGCTTGACTATGCCGCGGCCGCCGAGGCGC
Organism: Kitasatospora sp. NPDC058190; assembly: GCF_042883685.1. Classification (NCBI taxonomy): domain Bacteria; kingdom Bacillati; phylum Actinomycetota; class Actinomycetes; order Kitasatosporales; family Streptomycetaceae; genus Kitasatospora; species Kitasatospora sp. NPDC058190. The sequence continues at coordinate 31,008 of NZ_JBHVVI010000077.1, read as the reverse complement.
TGGGCGTGCCGGTCGGCACGGTGCGTTCCCGGCTGTCCCGCGCCCGCGCCCGGCTGCGCATCCTGGTGGACGCGGAACTCGCGGCGGAAAAACGTACGGAACCCTTCAGCGGCGGCGGACAGGTACGCAATGACCGCGTCGGAGCGGTCCGGTCGACAGAGGGGAACAGCCGATGAACCGAATGCCAGACCATGGGGAGCCGGTGCTCCCCCCCGACCGCCACCAGCTGTTGAGGGGACATCTGATGAGCGAGATCAGCCGGGAGAACACCACCGCAACCGTCCGTCCGAAACGGCGTCGGCTCGGCTGGGTGGCCGTGCCGGCCCTGGCCGGTGGCCTGGCGCTGGCGGTCGTGTTGAGCAGCGGGGGCGGCACCCCTCCGGTGAAGCCCGCGCAGGCGCCGATCGCGGCGCCGGCGCCGTCCGGCGGGAAGGCTCAGGTGGCGCCGGCCAGCGCGGTGGAGCTGCTGGACCACGTCGCCCAGGTCGCGGCGAGCCGGCCGGCCGGCGACGTGAAGCCCGGTCAGTTCGTCTACATCGAGTCCATGGTGACCAACAACGTGCTCACCGCCTCCGGCAAGCCCGAGATCGACAGCACGCCGCACAAGCGGGAGATCTGGCTCTCGGTGGACGGCAAGCAGAACGGCCGGCTCGTCGAGGCGGCCAGTCCGAGCCTGCCGGGCCGCGACACCGAGTTGGCGGCGCCCCGCCAGGCCGGCCTGGAGAGCCCGACGTACGAGTACCTGGCCACCCTCCCGACCGACCCGGACGCGCTGCTCCAGAAGCTCTACGACGAGACCGTCGGCAAGCGCCCGAAGGAGGAGCGGGCGTTCAAGGCCATCAACGAGCTGCTGAAGGAGCAGATCGCGCCGCCGGCCGTCACCGCCGCTCTCTACCAGGCCGCGTCGAAGATCCCGGGCGTCACCCTGGAGAACGACGTGGTGGACATCACCGGGCGGCACGGCATCGCGGTGGCGCGGGTCGCCGACGGCGCCCGGATGGAATGGATCTTCGACAGGGACAGCTACGCGTTCCTCGGCCAGCGCGCCGAAGTCGTTGACCAGGGCAGCGACTTCGGCGCTCCCGGCACGGTCTTCGGCCGGGCCGCCGTGGTGAAGCGCGCGATCGTCGACAAGGCGGGCGACCAGCCGACCGCGCAGCAGACCCAGGTGCAGGCGCCTCAGGCCTGAGTCGCCGCCGGCTGGGGGGCGCCGGCCGCCGCCCGGGCCCGGGCGGCGGCGCGCGGGCGAGTGGGGTGAGGGTCCCGGCCGGGAGGTGCACCGATTTTTCACAGGTCGGGCTGATATCGGGGCCGGGGTGGGCCGATCGGTGCGCCGTAGGTATAAAAATGACCAAACCGGGGCGCTTTCCAAGGGATCTCTCATGGACGCATCCGAAGGTGCCGACCATGGCTATCAATGTCCTCACCGCCCCCAGGGAGAGTCCGTCCCTCCCGCCGCGTGGCCGCCGAGCCCCGTGGACGTCACCCGACGGCCAGCCGGGCTACGCACGGCCCGTGCTGCTCGGGATCGCGGCCGTCGCCGCCGTGCTGTACGCGTGGAACATCAACCACAGCCAGTACCACAGCTTCTACGCCGACGCCGTGCGCAGCATGACGGAGAGCTGGAAGGCGTTCGTGTTCGGGTCGTTCGATCCGGCGGGCACGATCACGCTGGACAAGCTGCCCGGGTTCCTGTGGCCGCAGGCGCTGTCGGCGCGCGTCTTCGGGTTCCATCCGTGGGCGCTGACCCTGCCACAGGTGGTCGAGGGCGTGCTGTCCGTCCTGGTGCTGTACCGGGTGGTGCGGCGGTGGGCGGGGGCCAACGCGGGGCTGCTCGCGGCCGCGGCCTTCACGCTGACGCCGGTGGCCGCGGGGCTGTTCCGCACCGCGGTCGAGGACGCCGCCTTCACGCTGCTGCTCCTGCTCGCGGCGGACGCGGCGCAGCGGGCCGCCCACACGGCGCGGCTGCGTCCGCTGCTGCTGGCCGGGGTGTGGGTGGGGCTGGCGTTCCAGACCAAGATGCTGGAGGCGTGGGCGGTGCTGCCCGCGCTCGCGGCGGTGTACCTGCTCGCGGCGCCGACCAGTCTTCGGCGGCGGGTCGGGCACGTCGCGCTGGCCGGGCTGGTGACGGTGGTGGTGTCGGCCTCGTGGATGCTGGCGGTCACGGTGACCCCGGCGCAGGACCGTCCGTACGTGGACGGCACGACGGACAACTCGGCGTTCAGCATGGTGGTCGGCTACAACTTCCTGAACCGGTTCTCCTCGCTGGGGATGAGCGCGGCGCAGACGGGCAGCGTGCAGGCGGTCCGGGGCGGCGGCGGGGGCGGGGGCCACGCCGGCGGAGCCGGTGCGGATGGCGGTGCGGGTGCCGGTAAGGGCTCGCACGGCGGTCAGGGCACGCAGGGCACGCAGGGCTCTCGGGGTTCGCAGGGCTCTCGGGGTTCGCAGGCGCAGGCCTCGTCCCAGGGCCAGGGCCCCGGCGGCTGGGGTGGTCAGGGCGGCGGCGCGAACGACGGCGGCTGGACGAAGATGTTCGGCTCGCAGTTCGCTCCGCAGACCGGCTGGCTCTACCCGCTCGCCGCCGTCGCGCTGGTGTGCGGGCTGGCCTGGCGGCGGCGCGAGCCGCGCACCGACGTGCTGCGGGCCGGCTACGTCCTGTGGGGCGCCTGGCTGGGCGTGTTCTTCCTGGTCTTCAGCGCGGGCAGCGTCGGTGGCCACAGCTACTACATGGGTGTGATCGCCGTTCCCCTGGCGGTCCTGGGCGGCGCGGGGACGGTCCTGCTGTGGCGGGGCTTCCGCGAGGGCGGCGCCCGGGCGTGGGCGCTTCCCGCCGCGATCGCCGGGACGGTCGCCTGGTCGGCCTACCTGGCCCGGGAGTTCCCGACCTTCCTGCCGTGGCTGGCGCCGACCGTGATCGGTCTGGGCGTCGTGGCGCTGGCGCTGCTCGCGGCGGTCGCGCTCAAGCGCGTCACCGGGCGGGGGTTCGCGCTGGCGGGGCTGCTGGCGGGCGTCGCGGCGATGCTGGTCGCGCCGGGCGCCTGGGCGTCGTCGGTGCTGAGCTCGGCGTACGGCAACTCGGGCATGGGCACCGTCGGCCCCTCCGGTGGCGGGCACGGCGGGGGAGGGCGGCACGCGTCGCCGAAGGGGTCCACTGCCGCCACGGCCGCGCTGCGCGCGCAGTACGGCGGGGGAGGCGGCGGGTTCGGCGGCTCCTCGGAGCACCTGACGGCGCCCGAGCAGGCCCTGTTCGACTACCTGCAGGCCCACCGGGGCGGCACCCGCTACCTGTTCGCCGCCTCCAGCTGGAGCGCCGCATCGCCGTTCATCCTGGCGACGGGCGAGGAGGTCCTGCCGATGGGCGGCTTCAGCGGCTCGGCGCCCTCACCGACCCTGGCGGAGTTCCAACAGCTCGTCGGGAAGGGCGAGTTGCGCTACGTCCTGCTCGGCACCGACCGGCGTGGCGGCGGCGGTGGCGGCGAGCCGGAGGGAGTGACGACGACGGCGCAAATCCAGTCCTGGGTGCGGAGCGCCTGCACCCAGGTGCCGACCACCGACGTGCTCGGCACGGCGCCGGCCGGCGCCGGCCGGGCCGATGACGGCGGCATCACCGGCCAGCAGCTCCACCTCTGCACGCACGCGGGCTGAGAACCACCCCGGGAGGCCGACTTCACCGGCCTCCCGGGGCCCGGGCGGCCGAAGCCCCGGGGCACGGCGAGGGCCGGCGGTGTCGGCGCCGCCGGACAAGGTGTGCCACCGATCCGACGGCGAGTGCGCGCGAGGGGGCACGGGGTGAGGTACGGCGCGCAGGCCGCGGACTCGGCGGACCGACCCGGCGGGACCGACGTTCGGGAGCGCCGACCGTAGGTGGGTCGCTCCCGTACCCGGCCCTGCCGCCGACACCGGCGAGTCCTCGGCCGCCGACGAGGTACGCGGACCCCGACGCCGGATCCGGATGCCGTAGGGCAGGGCCCGAGTCGCAGCTCCCCGCCCGGGCCGGGCGCAACGTGCCCGGGATGATGCGGGCCTTCGCCGAACGGGGGATTGGCCGGCCGGGGGAGGCCCTCCCTGCCGGCCGACGTGTGGGCGGGGTCTCTCCGCACTCACGCATCCTTCCCAAGGAGCACTCGTCAAGCGCACAAGCAGAGCGGACGGGGCCGGCGCCGGACAGGGGTGCCGTACCGGATCCGGTTCCTGGGCCCGGGCGTCGGAGCGATCTGTCGGTTATCTGGCGATACCGCGCTGAGCTGCGAATTTCCTCTGGCAGCCGAGGCCGCGGATCCCCTAGAGTCGGCGCGCCCACCCCGGTCGGGGTGATGGCGTACCGGCGTGCGTGGTCGAGCACGCGGCGATTCCAGGAGTTGACGATCTGATGGTGTGTGTGGCGTGCGGGGCACGCCCGGTGGGGACGGACAGCGGCCGCTGCTTCGGCTGCGCGGAGGCGGCTCCCGGATGGGCGGCGGCGCTGCGCCCGGCGAACGGCCTTGCCGTGGCGGTCTACGTCCTGCTGGGGCTGAACGCCGTGGTGGCGGCGGCGGCGGTCGCGGTCGATATCTGGTCGGATCTGCTCCTGGGCCGGGTGGTCGACGGGTTGGGTGACGTCGACTTCGACGATTTCGACGCCATGGACTCCGTGGCGCACGCGGTGAACGGGGTGTTCATCCCGTTGGCTATGGCCACCGCCGTGGTGTTCATCGTCTGGTTCTACCGCATCCGCCAGAACGCCGACCTGCTGGTGCCGAACGGGCACCGCCTGGGACGCGGCTGGACCATCGGGGCCTGGTTCACCCCGATCGCCCAGCTCTGGTTCCCCTGGCAGCTGATGGTGGACTGCTGGAGGGCGAGCGCGCCGCTGGACGCGGAGGGAAGGCGAAGCACGCCGTCGGAGAAGATCCTCGCCCTGTGGTGGCCCACCTGGATCGGCTCGCTGATCGTCGGCCGGATCGCAGGCATCATGGTGGGTCCTGTGCACCCGTTGGTCCCCGGTGACCTCGAGCACCTGCGCAACGCCATCCGGGTGGAGGCCTCCGGATCGGCACTGCGGCTGGTGGCGGCGGTCGCGGCGATCGTGGTGGTCAACCGGCTGACCGCCATGCAGCAGGCGCGCCGGGTCGACGTCAACCCGATCGCGGCCAGGACCGCCCAGGAAGCGCGGGTCCAGGCCCTGGTGTCGGCTCCGGCCGCTGCGGCCGCGCCCGCGCCCGCCGAGGTGCCGCGTGACGCCGCGTCGGAGGGACACGCTCCGGCCTGACGGCGTACGGCGCACGGCCTGGCCGGGGAACGATCCCTCGGCCGGGCAGGCCGGCCGGGCACCTGGGCCACCGCCGAGAGTGCCGCATCCCGTGCGGCGTCAGCCGGCCCTCCCACGTCGGAGGACAGAGACGGACCGCGGACTTGAACCCGCTGCGCAGCGCTTCCGTGCCGATCCGCGCGCACCGGCCGGTGTGGCGATCGTGGCGCTCGCCCGGCAGCAGCGGCGCTCGGCCTGTACAGCCATCAGCGCCCGCTGCGCCCGACGAGGCGCTGCGGCGGTCGAGTCTGCGTCACCGCAGCCCCGGCCCGCGACATCTGACGACAATCACACGCGACCAGATCTTGGAAGGACGCGGTCAAGCCGAGTACGATCCACCGAGTACGAATCCGGGGGGAACTGTACGGAGCTACCGGCTCGAGGTCTTCCGCCGGGGGCGTGCGGCACCGTGGCACGAGGCACCGGTCCCGCATCCCTGACCCGGCGGCGACCACAGGTCCGGTGGCCTTCGTCGGGGACCGGTGGGGGCCGGCCGGGTTCGCCGCCGCAGCCACCGAGTCGGCCCTGCTGGAGGCGTCCCCCGGGGCCGGCCCGACGGAGGTGTCCTTCGTGATACCCGATGCGTTCCTCGCCCGCAGGAAGGCAGCCATCGAACGCCGACTGGAGCGATGTCGCGGGAGGCAGCGGGGCGCCGTCCAGGCCGTCCACGCCGTCGGTGTCGGCCCCTGGACCGTCGCCGCCCCCGGAGAGGCCGTCCGGGCGCTGGAGGGCGTCGAGGACATCGTCATGTCGGACTGGACGCACGCCAACACCTTTCCACTGCTGCCGAACCGCGACCGGCTGACCGCACACGTCCTCCCGTACGAGTTCGGCGACTTCGACGCCAACATCCACCACGTCGACGACGCGCTGGGCGGCCTCCACGAGAAGGGCGTCGACCGGGTCGGCCTGCTCATCGAGGGGAACCCGGACACCTACGACGTCCTGGACGGCCTGCCCGTCACCAACCGGGAGATCCGGGTCACCCCCGGCGTGCCGATCGGCCTGCTCGCCGCCTCCCGCAACGCCGACCGCTTCCGCACCGACCCGTTCGCGCGCTCCTTCGCCTACTTCTCCAGCCTGCACAGCCGGCACAAGCTCCCCGCCGAGCAGTTCCTCGGCGAGCTCACCTGCTACCTCGCCGCCGGAATCACCTGCGTGCTGGTCGAGATGTACAAGGGGGACGTCGAACTCGCCCTGCGCGCCGCCCGGCTGAGCGGACGTCCGGCCACCGCCGTGCTGATGAGCGACTACTTCTCCGGCTCGGAGAACACCCTCGTCCTGAACCGGCCCGACGCCGAAGCGGCCCGCCGCGCCGCCGAAGCCACCCGGGGCGGCCTGTGCACCATGCTCATCACCGACGAGGGGCTGCGATGACCTCCGCGCCGACACCAGGCCCCGCCGTGCCCGCCGTCCTCTTCGACGCCGCCGACACCCTCATCGAGCTCGTGCCCGCGATACCCGAACTCCTCTCCACCGCCTGGCTCGGCGAGGCCGGGGCCCCCGACGCGGCCGCCGTTCGCCAGGCGCTGTGGGCCATCGGCTCCGAAGGGAACCGGCCCGACGACGAACCCGACCCCGGGCGGCGGCTGGCCGCCTGGAGCCGGTTCTGCCGCGAGGCACTGCGCAGGGCCGGAGGCAGCGCCTCGGCCGAGGCGGCCGACCGCGCGGCCCGGCACATCCTCGATCCGGCGCGCTACCGCGCCTACCCCGACGCCGTACCGTGCCTGCGGGCCCTGCGCGCCGCCGGCCATCAACTCGCCCTGGTCTCCAACTTCGACCGGTGGCTGCGCGACGTCCTCGACGGCACCGGCCTCTCGGGGCTCTTCGACACCGTCGTCATCAGCAGCGAAGTCGGGCTGGAAAAACCCGAGCCGGAGATCTTCGCCCTCGCCTGCGAACGGCTCGGCCGCCCGCCGCGGGAGTGCGTCTTCGCCGGGGACTCCGTCGTCATCGACGTCGAGGGAGCCCAACAGGCGGGTCTGCACCCCGTCCTGCTCGACCGCTACGCTCGCTTCCCCGACTTCACGGGCCCGCGCGTCACCACCCTGGACGGCTTCGCCGCCCTGGCCGCCCGGGTCCCGATCCCCGCAGGAAGGACCGCCCGGTGACGACCGATCCCCAGCACGGAGAGCTGGACACCCGTGAGGTGGCCGTCCGGGTGGCCGAGGAACGAGGGCTCGAACTCCTCGGCCTCGCCGGGGAGGGCGTGGACTTCGCCGTCTACCGCGCTCGCTGCGCCACCCACGGCGAGGTCGCCCTGCGCATCCCCCGGCACCGGGTCTACTCCGCGCCCTACGGGCAGGTGGACGCCGGTGACCTGGTCCGCCAGGAGCACGAGATCGCCGGGCTCCTCACCCGCCAGGGCCTTCCCGCCGCCACCGCGATCGAGCTGATCACCACGGCGGACGGTCTCGTCGTCTCCCTCGCGGGCTACGTGCAGCACGACGGGCTCCCCGTCTCCCCGAAGGAGGTCGGCGGCTTCCTGGCGGCCCTCCACCGGCTGGAGCCGCCGTCGATCAAGCTCGCCTACCAGGAGCCCGGGGACTTCCCGTCCTTCCTCGCCAAGCGACTGACGACCCGTCATGCGGCCCTGCGCGGCTTCGCCGCCGACCTGCCCGAGCTGCCCGACCCAGACGGGATCCGCGCCGTGCTCGAAGCCGAGCCGGACGAGCCGCGCCTGCTGCACCTGGACGTCCGTCGACAGAACCTGCTGGGCACCGGGGGCGGGCTCGCCGCCGTCGTCGACTGGTCCAACGCCCTGGTCGGCCCGGTGCTGATGGAGCTGGCCCGGGTCGCCGAGTACGCCAGGCTGGCGGACAACGGCATCGACGCGGACGGCATCATGGCCGGCTACGCCGACTCCGCGGACCTGCCCGACCTGCACTCCAGAGCCGCCCTCCTGCACCGGCTCGACACCGCCGTGATGCTGGCCCTGGTCTTCCACTCGGTGGCCCCCGACCCGACCCGCGCGGCCGACCTGGTCGCCCGCGCCCGCCACCTGCTGGAGACCCTCCAGTCCTGACGCCGAGGCGCGGCGGGCGGCTTCCCCATGGCCCGTGAGCGGGCACACGCGAGGGTGCGGGCCGCCGGCTGCGTCGCGCTCTGTTCGGCGCCGGTGCCCGGGCGGTGACGTTCGATGAAGGCCCGCAGCCGGTGCCGCTCGTCGCCGGCCTGATCCTCCGGCTCCGCGAACCGGGCAGGTGGTCACTTGCCGGACAGGCTCCGGGGCGCGTCTCGGGTCGTGATCGATGAGCACCGCGGCTCCGAGGGCCCCGCCGCCGCCCGGCCGGGACGGTGTGTCAGAGCACGGCGAGCCGGTCCACCAGGAGTTCCACCCTCTGCTCGGCGTACTCCGGCGGCAGCCGTCCCGCCCGGGTCAGGGTCGCGATGCCGTGCAGGCACGCCCAGAACACCTCGGTGAACAGCCCCGGGTCGACGCCGTCCCCGGCGACCTCGCCGAGGCTCTCCATCAGCGCGGCGAAGGCGTCCTTCAGCGGCTCCGGGGTGTCCTCCTGCGCGTACGCCAGGCCGCCGTCGAGCTGGAACAAGGCGTCGTAGACCGCCGAGTTGCGCGCGGCGAAGTCGAGATAGGCGCGCGCGAGGGCGACGACCCGGGCGCGCGGGCCGTCCGCGGCGGAGGTCGCGGCCCGCACCGCCGCGGCCATCTCGGCGGCGCCCTCCAGGGCGACGGCGCCGATGATCTCCCGCTTGCCGCGGAAGTGGCTGTAGAGGACGGGCTGGCTGTACTCGATGCGCTCCGCCAGCCGGCGCGTGGTGACCGCGTCCCAGCCCTGCTGCTCGGCGAGTTCACGGGCCGTCGCCACGATGAGGCGCTCGCGGACCGCCCGTTCGCGTGCCTTGCGTTCCTGTACCGACATGACTCGAATCCTAGCACCGCTAGACAATCAAGCGGAAGCAGTACTAGCGTTGACCACATCAGCTAGCAGCGCTAGATCCAGGGAGGGGCACCATGCTCAGCGCACTCGAGGTCATCACCACCGTGGTCGTCGGCGTGATGGTGGGGGTGGAGTTCTCCGTCGCCTTCGTCATGAACCCGATCTTCAACGCCCTCCCGGAGGACAGCAACCAGCTGGCCCACGCTCACGGGGGCCGGATGCTCGGCGCCGTGATGCCGTTCTGGTACATCGGCTCACTCGTCCTCGCCGGCATCTGGGCCGTCGCCGGATGGCACCACCACGGCACCGGCCTCGTCGTCACCGCCGCCGCGCTGCTGATCGTCAGCGTGATCATGTCGATCCTGCTGCTCGTCCCGATCAACAACCGGAACAAGAACTGGACCCCCGAGAACCGGCCCGAGGACTGGAAGGAGCAGATGAACCGCTGGGACCGCTTCCACTACGTCCGCGTCGCCGTCATCATCGCCGCCTTCGCCCTGCTGGTCTCCGCCCTCGCCTGAGCCCGCGGGCCCAGGCGCCCGGTCGTCAGCCGTAACCGCTCGGCCGTGCACCCGAAGTGCGGTTCCTCGGCAAACGTCTCGAACTCCGCCGGTATCCCCAGGACACGGGCCCCGGCGACACCCACCGACCGATAGCGAGAGGAAGTACCGAAAATGGCCAAGCTGCAGGGTCTCGACCCGCACACGACGGTGTTCGCGCAGTTCAAGGAGAAGACCGGGCCCATCGTCCTGGCCAACACCTTCTTCGTCCCGCAGGAGAGGACTGAATCGTTCCTGGCCCTCTTTCGGAGGCAGGCCGAGTTCATGAAGGCCCAGCCGGGATTCGTCTCCCTGCAGATGCACAAGGGAACGGCGGACAGCCGGCTTCTGATGAACGTCGCGGTCTGGGAGTCGACCGAGGCGCTCGCCACGGCGTTCGGCAACCCGGAGTTCCAGCGCATGGCGGCAGAGTCCCCCGACGACATCGTGTCGTACCCGCACATCTTCGAGCAGATCGACGTATGACACGCCGCCCACACCCCGGCGCGCCGCTACGACGCGCCGGGCTGCGCCCCGTCGCTTGCTGCGGCGCCCGGCGCGGGCCGATAGAGGGTGGCCCGGACGTCGGGTCGTCCCGCACGCTCACCCTGTGGCGCCACCGTTGGTGCGGCGCCGCAGGGTGGGTGGGTCAGTTGAAGTGGACGTCGCAGACGGAGACGAAGTACTCGCCCGTGCCGCCGTGGCCGCCCACCGACGGGACCCGGTGGTGAGCTCCGATCCTCCCCAAGGGGCGGTCAGCCCCTCGGGTCACTGCTCGAAGAAGTCCCGTACCACCCGCTCGGCCGCCTCGTCCGCGGCCGCTTCAGGCGACAGCTCATCGAGCGTGTCCAGATCGGTGTCCTCGCTGAGTTCGGTCTCCCAGGCCGCAGCCAGTTGCTCCTGCCGCTCGCGTGGCTGCGCCTGCACCTTCTCGCGGCTGGCGGGGCTGAGGGCGGCGAGGAAACGGTGGAGTTCGTCGTCAGCGGGCATGAGGGCCTTCCCGGGAGCGGGGTCAGTGTTCACGTGACACATGTTCACCGGTAGGTGTCCCAGCGGATAAGCGCAATGCGCGCAGCGGAGGCGGGAGTCACCCGAGCGCAGGCCGGGCCGGTTCCAGCGGACGAAACAACAGCTTTTGCCCTGGCCTGCCCGCGCCGACCGCACCGACCGCACCTCCCGCGCAGCGGGGGAAGCTCAGTGGGCAGGGTCCTGCCGCGGCCCGTGGCACCCGTCGGGTCGGGGCGGTCAGCCGAAGAGGCGCCTGCCGGCCACGAGCAGTTTGAGCAGCTTTCCCAGGTGGCGGACGGCGACCAGGACCGGCGCGGCGCCGATCACGTCCGGGGGTGGACCGGTCGGTCCGCGTGTGTCGAATCGTCGTCCGCACGACGAACGGTGTTTTGATTTCACGACGCGGCACGTCGGGAGGCGAACACGTGGCTACTGAAGCGAGGCCGGGACCGACCGGAACAGGCGCAGGGGCATCGCGGCGCCGTGTCCTGACCACGGCCGTGCTGGGATCGGCATTCGCGGCACTGCCGGGACGGGCCGTCGGCGCCGGGCAGGACGCCTCGCACGAAGGGGCGTACGGCGGCACGGATCACGCCCGCGGAGGCGAGGCGGGCGCCGACGGCGGGGAGGCCGGCGCGCCGGTGCGTCCGGCCGAGAGCGCCGCGGGGGACTGGACCCAGGTCGCGGCGGAGCTGGGCCGCAAGGGCAGCATGCTGGGCAAGCTGATCTACCGGACGGCTTTCCCGCGTACCGACCTGCATGTCGTCTCCCACGGCGTCACCGTGTCGTCGGAACTCGCCGTCGGCTCGCACGTGTCCTTCATCCGCTATGCCGACAACACCACCCTGACCATGGGAGAACTGGCCGTCACCGAGGCGGAACTGCCCAAGGTGATCGGCGCGCTGCAGTCACACGGCATCGAGCAGGTGGCCATTCACAACCACCTGCCCGCTCACACTCCCCGTCTCGTGTGGATCCATACGCACGGACACGGTCCGAACGCCGTGGCCCTGGCCCGCGGCCTGCGCGCCGCGTTCGCCCACACGGGCACGCCGCCCGCCAAGTCCTCGACGACTCCCCCGAAGAAGCTGAAGCTGGACACGGCGGGCATCGACGCAGCCCTGGGCACCACAGGCACCGTCTACGGCAGTGTCTACAAGTCCGCCTTCCTGCGCCGGGAGACGATCACCGACGGCGGCTACCTCCTGCCGCCCGGTTCCGGGGCGACCACGGCCTTCAGCTTCCAGCCGGTGGGGGGAGGCCGCGCTGCGCTCAGCGGGGATGTCGCCGTACTGGCGGGGGAGGCGCAGCATGTGCTGGGCGTGCTCCAGCGCGACGGGATCGGGATCGTCGAACTGCACAATCACGGCTTGGTCGACTCGCCCCGCATGTTCTTCATCCACGTCTGGGCCGTCGGCGACGCCGTGAAGATTGCACGGGCCCTGCACCGTGCGGTGGCCGCCACCAACGCCGCACCCGCCAATGGGGCGGGAGGGGGCGAGTAGCGGGCCTGCCGAGGTCGGCGGACTCCTGCTCACCGCCCGGCCCTGGTGCCGGGTCCGGCCGTCGCCCGGTTCAGCCGGGTTGCTTGCTCACCTGGCAAGGGCGGGTCTGCCGCCCCAGCGGATGCCCCTCTCGCTGCGGATGCGGGCGCGCTCCTTGTGCCGGGCGGCCAGGACGTCGGGGTGGCGGGCGTTGGTGTTGCGCCGGCGCGGGGCTCGGGAAGCCCGTCTCCGGTGGGCAGTGCCCGGACGGCTCCGGCGATGTCGGAGCGGAGCCGGTCGAGGCTGTGGTCGGTGCTGTGGTCGGTGCCGAGGACCATGCGGCGGACCTGGGGCATGGCCAGGCTCCAGCCGACCAGGCCGAGGGTGAGGAACAGGCGCGTCCGAGGGGCGCCCTTGTCGTCGGCGGCTTGTGCGGCCTGGAGCTTGTCCTGGTAGTGGCGCGTTCGGGTCTCGTCGCCCGGCACGGGCTGGTCACCGAGTCCGAGGGCTTCCCGCATGAGCAGCCGCAGAGCCTCGGGATGGGCGCGGTGGTAGTCGAAGAGGCGCTCGGCGTAGGCGGACAGGTCGTCGTCGCCGGGCGGGACGGCCTGGGCGAGGTCGGCCATGAGGCGTTCGAGGACAGCGGTGAAGAGCTTGTTCTTGTCACCGAAGTAGTCGTAGATCGCCCGCTTGTTGGCCTGGGCCTGGGCGGCGATGCGGTCCACGCGGGCACCGGCGACGCCGTGGACGGCGAATTCGCCGGCCGCTGCCGTGAGGATCCGCTCTTTGGTTGCCGTCGAGTCGTACGCCATGGCCGCGGACCCCGACGGCGCCCTCGCCTCCCGCACCTTCTGCTACAAAGCCCTCGCCTGACCCACCCGCCGAACTTCCCGTCCGTACTCTCCGAGGCCGCCGGGATGATCCGTGGACGACCGGGGAAGGGGACCGGCCATGGACACCTCCGCACCGATCTCCCTCGTCACCGGCGCCAACCGCGGCATCGGCCGCGAAACCGCACGCCAACTCGCCGAACTCGGCCACACCGTGCTGCTCTGCGCCCGCGACCCGCAGGCCGCCAAGAACGCCGCCGCCGACCTCTCCCGCAGCCGCGGCCTGCGCGGCACCCTCCTGCCCCGCACCCTCGACGTCACCGACGCCGCCGGTGCCCTGGAGCTCGCGCGCTCGGTCGACGCCGAGTTCGGCCGCCTCGACGTCCTGATCAACAACGCGGCGATCAACTACGACACGGGCCGCCGGGCCGTCGACGTCGACCTCGACGAGGTGCGCCGCACCATGGAGACCAACCTCTTCGGCGCCTGGCAGGTCGCCCAGGCCTTCGTCCCGCTGCTCCGGCGCTCCGCCCACCCGCGGATCGTCAACGTCTCCAGCGAGGGCGGCTCCCTCGCGTCCATGGGCGGCGGCACCCCGGCGTACGGCGTCTCCAAGGCCGCGCTCAACGCCCTCACCCGCACCCTGGCCGGCGAACTCCGCTCCGACGGCGTGCTGGTCAACGCGGTCTGCCCGGGCTGGATCGCCACCGACATGGGCGGCGCCGGCGGTGCCCCCGTCTCCACCGGCGCCGCCAGTGTCCTGTGGGCCGCCACCCTCCCCGACTCCGGCCCCACCGGTGGCTTCTTCCGCCAGGGCCGCCCGATCCCCTGGTGACCACCCGTCGGCCCGTGCGCCGCGACGGCCCGCTGGGCCGCCGGGCCGTACGTGAGTGCCCTGGTCGAGCCGCCCGCCGCCGCGCCGCCGCCACCGTACCGACGATGCCGACAGGCAGCCGGGTGTGTCGGTGGCTCGGGCTACGGTGCCGGGCATGACCGATTGGATCCAGTGCGGCGTCATCGCGTGGCTGGGCGAAGACCGTTACGGGGACGACGAATCCGTCCTGGTGTACTTCAGGGGAACCAGCCTGGCCTCCATGGCAGAAGGACTGGTCGCGTTGCACCGGCCGCCGCTCGCCCACGGCAGCGACGCGGCACCCGGCGACTGGGGTGTGATCGTGCACAACCTGGTCAACGCGGCGCGTGACGACTACGACGACATCGACTACCGCAAGCTGTGCCCCCAAGGCGCCGAGCTGGTGGTGTTTGTCCCCAACCCGTGCGTCGCCAAGGCCCACGGACCCAAGGCCTACCACTACAAGGACGGCCGGATCTCGTCCTGCATCGACTACGAGGGACCCGAACACGTGGGGGAGTACTGGCCCAACGAGCTGGCCCCCCTCATCACGGCGGCCGGACTGGACCACGAGAGCAGGGACTTCGAGCAGCAGCTCACCAAGCTGATCTGCGACCACCTGGGGCTGCCCGCACTGGACCGCGGCACCCTGACGGTGGACCACGACCCGATGGCCTCCCACCTCTAGCCGGACACCCGCTCGGGCCTGCTCCGCTTCCGAAGCGCTGACACCAGACCGAGTCGACGCCGCGGTTCCACGGGGCGGGCAGTCGACCGAGCCCGCCCAGCTCGACCGCGCCGCCACCGGCCCCCTCCGGACATGTGGAACCAGACGCCCGGGCAACCGAGTCTCTTCCGGAGGGCGGGAGTTCGAGTTCGACGTCGATGAGGGGCTGGGATGCGCCACGGGTGGCCGACCGACCAGGAGCTGCGGCAGATCTTCCATGAGGAACTGGAGCGCGTGCTCGCCGGCGGGGGACCGCACTCCTGCACCGGGCTGGACGACGACACCGCCGAGGCGCTCTGGGCGATCGCCTCGGCGGAGCCCGCCGACCGTGAGGCTCTGCTGCCGGCCGCCTACCGGGCCTTCGCCGGTCAGCTGGACGGCAGCAACGCGGCTCGCTGGAACGATGACCTCGAGCGCTGGTTCGAGGAGCGCGAGCGGCGGCGGCAGGGCGAGGGATCGGGTTCGGGCAGCTTCATGTGATGCAGGTGGGTTGACCACGAACTGGCAGTGACTGAAAGTGTCGTGCCCGGCGGTCCGGCTCGGCCCGGATCAGGCCTCCTGGCCGGTGGCGGCGAGGACGATCTCGCGGATGGTGACGTTCTGCGGCTGGTTGTAGGCGTAGGCGATGGCCGCGGCGACGACCTGCGGCTCCAGGGCGCCGCCCGCGGACTCCTTCCAGGCCTCGTAGTCGCTCTTGATCTTCTCGTCGCTGGTGTGGGAGAGCAGTTCGGTCTCCACGGCGCCGGGGGCGATGGTCACCACGCGGACGCCGGTCGCGGCGACCTCCTCGCGCAGGTTCTCCGACAGGGCGTGCACGGCGAACTTGGTGGCGACGTAGGCGGCGTGGTTGGGGAAGGTCTTGCGGCCCGCGATGGAGCTCACGTTGATGACCGTACCGGTGCCGCGGGCGAGCATGCCGGGCAGCACCGCTCGGGTGCCGTACAGCACGCCCTTGATGTTGAGGTCGATCATCCGGTCCCACTCGTCGACCGGCTGGTCGCCGATGCGGCCCAGCAGCATCACGCCGGCGTTGTTGACGATCGCGTCCGCGGGGCCGAACCGATCCTCCGCCTCGCGCACGGCATTCTCGACGGCGTCGCGGTCGGTGACGTCCACCTTGCGGCACAGCGTGTCCGGCAAGGCGAGCCCCTCCAGCTTCTCCAGCCTGCGGGCGAGCAGCAGCAACGGGTGCCCCTGCGCGGACAGCAGGCGCGCGGTCGCGGCGCCGATGCCGGAACTGGCGCCGGTGATGACGATCAGGGGCTTGGTCATGGAGATGCCTCTCGAAGCGGTTGGGTCGTGCCGTATTCCAGGAGATCACCGCCCCGGGCCCCGTGCGTGCCGGCACAGGAGCCCGGGTCCACCGGGGGTCCCGCAGACCCCCTCTCACGTGGCCCGCGGCCCCGTACGCCGTCTTAGCCTGAAGGAATGAGCACGTCACCGGAGCGCGGACCCAACCTGGAACTGCGGGACTTCCTGCGCTCCCGCAGGGCACGGATCCGACCCGACGAGGCGGGCCTGGGCTCGCACGCCGGCCGCCGCCGGGTGCCCGGCCTGCGCCGCGAGGAGGTCGCCCAGCTGGCCGGAGTCAGCGTCGACTACTACGTCCGTCTGGAACGCGGCCGCACCCCGAACGCCTCCACCGCCGTCCTGGATGCCGTGGCCCGCGCCTTGCGCCTCGACCCCGCGGAGCGGGCCCACCTGTTCGACCTGGCCAAACCCAAGCCCGGCTCCACCGGCCGACGCCCCGCACCACCCCAACGGGTACGGCCCGGACTGCTGCGGGTCCTGGACACCCTGACCAACACCCCGGCGATGATCCTCGGACACCGCCTGGACGTCCTCGCCGCCAACCCGCTCGCCAAAGCCCTCTACACCGACTTCGACGCCCTGCCCCACCGCGAGCGCAACCTCGCCCGCTTCATCTTCCTCGACCCCACCGCCCACGACCTCCTCGCCGACTGGGAGACCGCCGCCCGCGGCACCGTGGCCGCCCTGCGCCTCTACGCCGGCCGCCACCTGACGACCCGCGCCTGAACGAACTGGTCGGCGAACTCTCCATGCGGGACGAGGACTTCCGCCAGTGGTGGGCCGACCACGACGTCCTCCAGTACACCCACGGCATCAAGCTCTACCGCCACCCTCTCGTCGGCGAACTCACCCTCGCCTACGAGTCACTCACCCTCCCCGACGACCCCGACCAAGCCCTCTACCTCTACACCGCAGAACCCGACAGCCCCTCCGACCACGCCCTGCGCCTGCTCGCCGGCTGGTCCGCCCCGTACGACCCGGCCGGTGATCGCGCGTAGTCGTCGGGCCCATCCGGTCCCCGGTCGCCTTCCCCGCTCCTGCTGACGTCCGCTGCCGACCACTTCCGACAGGAGTGACGAAAGCCGGTGCCAACGTCGTGCGGACCGGCCGGCGGTCCCCGGACCGCTTCTCCGAACGGCAACCGAGCACCGAGGTCCTCGTCCGGCGCATGGACGAGTGAGGACGGCGGGCCCTGCCCTGGCAGGGCCCGCCGTCAAAGCCGGACCGGGGTCACCGGGCGCTTAGTAGGGCCAGGTGGTGAACGGGTAGCCGAGGCAGGACGGGCTGTAGGTCCAGCCGGGCTGGGCGAGCGGCAGCCCCGGGGTCGGGCAGTTCGGGGGGAAGTGGACCGGAGGAGTGGACGGCTGGGGGTAGCCGGCGTTCAGGGCCGGGTACCAGAGCGGCGTGGTGCCCTGGTAGACCACCAGGTTGCCGTCGTCCTGGACCGCGAGGTAGGCGCCAGGGTGTCCGTCGGTGCCGCTCCACCAGACCGGCGCGTTGGAGGCGTCGTAGGCCACCAGGTTGCCGTCGCCCTGCATCACGAAGTGGTCGCCGCGGTTGATGGTCCAGTTCGCGGCCCAGGTCGCGACGCCGTTGTGGTAGAGGACGACATGACCGTCTCCCTGCATGGCCACACCGGTCTGGCCGTCCGGAGAGACCCATGAACTGCCCTTCGGCAGAACCGAGTTGCCCTGAATGATGGTGGCGCCGTTGTCAGCCGCAGCCGTGGCGGCCACGGTCCGCGCGGCCGGGGCGGGCGCGGCCACCGCCTGTGCGGCGCCCGAGGCGAGTGCACCGAGGCCGATCGTCGCCGCGACGGCGACCGCCGCGACGCGTGAGCGGAGAAACCTCATGTCGAACTCCCATCTGCCGTCCCAACCCGGGTCCTTCCCTGGCTGGTTGATGGTTGTGCGGCGACAACGCTGGCAGTCTCACCGCGCTTCAACAAGGCCGCGAGTGGCTGGGGCGGCGGCTTTGGCAGGTCGACTGCGCCGTGGTGCTGGTTCTGGTGGGGTGCTAGAAATCCCTCGTGGACGATCACCCTGAGCCCTCGACCCTGCGTGTCTTCGTGGCGCTGGCTCCGCCCGACGACGCCAAGGCCGAGCTGGCCCGGGCCCTGCAGCCCGCTTACGCCATGTACCCGCGGCTGCGGTGGAACCGGATCGAGGACTGGCACATCACCCTGGCTTTCCTCGGTGAACTGCCCTCCACGGCAGTGCCGTTGCTGCGGTCGGTGCTGGCCGGTCGGGCGGCATCGCACCCCGCCCTGCGCCTGGGCCTGCGTGGTGGAGGCCACTTCGACGAGCGACTGCTGTGGAGCGGGATCGACGGGGACCTGGAGGGACTGCACCTGCTCGCCGCCGACGTCCGGGAGCTGGTCAGGTCCTGCGGGATCGAGTTCAGCGACCGCCCGCTGCGGCCCCATCTGACTCTGGCACGGTCCCGTCGCGACGATCCCACCAGCGTGCCGCAGGCCGTGGCCGGGCTCATCGGGTTCGTGGGCCGACCGTGGCTGGCCGAGCGTCTCCACCTGGTCGGCAGCAACATCGGCCGTGGCCCTGGGCCGATCCGTTACCGCGACATCGAGTCGTGGCGATTCGGTGCTGTGGTCCGGGGCGGGGGCGACAGCGCTCCTGCCGAGTCGTAGCCGACCGGCGAGCGCCTCCTCGCCCTCCTTGTGAGTGCGCGGAACCCGGACGTGCCCTTCGCGTTCGACGAAGATCGCGAGCGCTGCCAGGCCGGCGCCGAACCGGTCGGCGGCGGGGGGGAAGCTGCGGCTGTTGCCACGCTGGGCCCGCGCGATGTCAGTCGGCTGCCAGTGGGGACAGCGACCTGTCGGCGGGATGTGAGTGGCTCCCGGAACCGTAGGAACCGGGCGTGGCCGACCGTGAATGTGCGGGCCCGCTCTCCTTGAGACCACTCCGAGCTTCCGGGAGCCCGCCATGCCCTCCGCACCCCAGGCCTCGCAATGGGACGTTCACCGGCTGCCTCATGCCCGGGGAAAGAGTTTCCTGGTCACCGGCGGCAACGCGGGCATCGGGTATTTCGTCGCCGAGCAGCTGGCCGGCACCGGGGCCACGGTCGTTCTCGGCAGCCGCGACCGGGCGAAGGCCGAGGCCGCGATCGGCTCCATCGGCTCGCGCGTGCCCGGTGCCAGGGTGAAGCACGTGCCCCTGGACCTGGCCGATCCCGCCTCGCTCAAGGCGTCCGTGGACGCGCTCGGGCTGGACCGCCTCGACGCGGTTGTCCACAACGCCGGGGTGGCGCTCGACCACCCGCCGCGCCGTCAGACCAGGGACGGCCACGAGCTGATGTTCGCGACCAACCACCTTGGGCACTTCGCGCTGACCCACCACCTGGCCCCTCTGCTCATGGCGACCCCGGGGAGCCGGATCGTCACCACTGGCAGCTTCGCGGCCAAGTCCGAACGCCTGGACCTCGACGATCTCCAGAGCGTGCACGACTACCGGCCCAAGCGCGCCTATTCGCGCTCCAAGCTGGCCCAGATGCTCTTCGCTCTCGAACTCGACCGCCGCCTGCGTGCCGCCGGCAGCACGACGCTGAGCGTGCTCGTCCACCCCGGTGGCGCGCTCGACTCCCTCACCCCTTCGCGTCCGCCGTTCCACGTCCGGACCACCGGCGAGCGGCTGAGCCGCCTGCCGCTCGGCCTTGTCGTCCAGGGCAAGGACGCTGCCGCGTGGCCCGCGGTCCGGGCCGTGCTCGACCCAGGGGTGCGCGGCGGCCAGCTGCTGGGTCCCCGAGCGTTCGGACTGCGCGGTTCGCCCAGGATCGAACCCCTCTGGAACCACCTGGCCGACACCACGACCGCGGCACGTCTCTGGGCGGCCAGCTGCGATCTGACCGGCAACGATCCGACGTTCACCGCACCGACGAGGTTCGGCGAGACCCAAGGCCCGGCGACCGGGCGCGGCGAAGCAGAAGTCTCGACCGGATGAGATCGAAACCTGCGGTCAAGATCGCAACGGCCGAGATCTCATGACACAGGACACCGGTTGTCCGGTGCCACCGAGCCTTGGCGGACGCAAGCCTGTGTCATCGAAGGCCGGTCTGCTAGCCTTCCAGAGGCCGTGCGAGAGAACGAGGAGGTGGTACCCGTGAACGTATCGACATGGGTGCTCTCCTCCGGGGTCACGGTCGGGCGATAGGTCGTCGTCCGGGAGCGCCGTTCCAGTGCACTCCCGAAAGGCACGACCATGCAATTCACTTCTGAACAGCGCCTCGACGACGACGTCCTCGAGCGCGAGTTCACCCTCGGCGAGATCCCCGGCATCCTGTGGACGCCTGAATCCGCATCCGCGTCCGCACCGGTGCCGCTGATCCTGCTCGGCCACCCCCCGCTCGGACTGCGCAAGACGTACCCCCGGCTGGTCGCCCGGGCCCGACGCTGCACGGCGGACGGCTTCGCCGCGGCCACCATCGAGCTCCCCGGGAACGGTGACCGGCCCCGTTGGGCCGCCGCCGAACAGGCCCGCGCCGACCTGCGCCGGGCCATGGAGGCCGGCGAGCCGGTCGGCGACGAGATCATCGACGCCCTCATCCTCCCGCTCGTCGAAAAGTCGGTCCCGGAATGGCAGGCGGCCCTGGACGCCCTCCTGTCGCTGCCCGAGATCGGCGGCCCGGTCGGGTACTCGGGGGGAGTGATCTCCATCGGCATCCGGTTGGCGGTGGTCGATCCCCGTATCGTGGCCGCCGGCTTCTTCGCCGGGAGCTTCGTGCCCGCCGTCATGTTCGAGGAGGCCCGCCGGGTCACCATTCCGCTGCACGTCCTGCTGCAGTGGGACGACGAAGGGAACGACCGGCAGGCGGCCCTGGATCTGTTCGACGCCTTCGGCTCCCAGGAGAAGACGCTGCACGCCAATATGGGCGGGCACACGGGCGTCCCGCAGTTCGCGGGGGAGGACGCGGCCGGGTTCTTCGCCCGGCATCTGCGCTAGTCGCGGGGCGCCCCCGCCGCCAGACCAGTGGAGGGTAGGCGGTACCGGCCGGCACGCCGCTCATCGAGGACAGGCCCGGGCCCTCCTCGATGGCGGTGGCCGGCGGGTGCACGACCGCCCCGATCGCGGTGGTGCCGGCCATCGGCGGTACCGGTCGCTCCGACCAAGCGCCGTCGACGGGGCCTTGTCCTGACAGGCTGCCAGGACAAGCCCCCCACGCGGGGAAGGACAGCACCGTGTTCCGCATCGCGCGCGGGCGGACAAGCTCGCGGCGAAGCCGGCCAACCTCGGGCGAGGAAGCCGCCGACCGGACGGTGCACCGGTGGCGCCGCGCCTACCTGGGTCACACCCGCGCCGGACACCCGCCGGTCGCCCCGGTCGTCACCGACGCCGGACCCACCGCGCCGGCGAACCGCCGGCAGGCCATCGGGGACCTGTCGGTTCGGGCCCGGGGCGGCCGGTGGTGCCCGGGGGACTGCGGCCCCCGCGCGATCCGGACACCGCAGATCAAGAGTGAGGCGTCTTCGCGGCCGCCGTCACGCTGTGAGCTGGAACACGGTTGAGGTTGACCTTGGGTCAGGCTGAAAGCTCGTCGCAACGGCCCGACGCCGATGCGGGCACAGCAGATCTGAAGGAGCAGACATGTCCATCACCCTTGCCGGTCAGGAGCAGAATCGCCCGGAGCTGCGGAAGGCGATCGAGGAGATCGTCGAGTCCGGTGTTCTCGGCGTGCAGCTGCGGGTGAACGACGAGCACGGCGAGTGGGTCGGCAGCGCCGGGGCGCGCGAGCTCGGCCGCGGCGCCGAACCGCTGACCGACGGACACTTCCGCATCGGCAGCAGCACCAAGAGCTTCGTCGCGACCGCGGTGCTCGCGCTGGTGGCCGAGGGCAGGATCGGCCTGGACACCCCGGCCGATGACCACCTGCCCGAGTTCGGACTGGACCGGCGGATCACGGTGCGCATGCTTCTGCAACACACCAGCGGGATCTTCAGCCACACCGGCGAGCTCTACGAGGACGGGACGGTCGCGCTCGGCGTCCCCTGGCGGGGCAAGGAGTGGGTGGACAAGCGATTCCACACCTACCCGCCCGAGGAGCTGGTGCGGCTGTCGCTGTCCAGGCCGGCGCGGTTCGCGCCGGGGGCGGGCTGGAGCTACTCCAACACCAACTACGTGCTGGCCCGGCTGGTGATCGAGAGCGTCACCGGCCGTTCGTTCGCCGAGGAGCTGCGGCGGCTGATCCTGGGGCCGCTGGGGATGACCGGCACCGTGGCGCCGGGCGACTCGCCGGAGGTCCCCGCACCTCACAACCACGGCTACTACCGCTACGAGGACGCCGGGCAGGAGAGGACGGTCGATGTCACCCGCCACAACCCCTCCTGGGTGTCGGCCGGCGGCGACATGATCTCGACCACCAAGGACCTGCACACGTACTTCTCCGCGCTGATGGGCGGCAGGCTCCTGCCGGCCGGACTGCTGGCCGAGATGCGTACCCCGGAGGCCACGATCGGCTACGGCCTGGGGGTGTTCGCCCAGGACCTGGGCCCGGGCGGCGGCACCGTCTTCCACCACAACGGAGCCACCATCGGCTCGGCGGCGCTGATGTACGGCACGCCCGACGGCCGCACGACCATGACCGCCGGGCTGACCTACGTGGACGACGCCGACATGTCCATAGCACCGGCCTTCCAGGCCGCCCAACAACGGCTCGTCAGCGAGGTGTTCGGCGGCGGGCAGGCCGATCCGGCGCAGCCGACGGGCTGAACGCCCGGGTGTTGGTACCGGAGGGCTTCGACGGCTTCCTGGCCCAGCTCGAACTCCGGCTCGAGGAGCCCGAGTTCATCGATCCGGCCGAGCGCGGCCAGGAGGCCGAGGCCCGGGAGCGGGACAACCCGAGGATCGAGGAGCTCGCGACCGCCATGGCGGACCACCACCTCGCCAACCCCGCGCTGCTGGGAAACCCCGCCGGCCGGCGGGCCTGGACCAAGGCCTCCGCCCAGTACCGGCTGATCAGCGACCACCGCGGGGACCAGGCCCCGGTCTCGGCCCGCCTGGCCGCGCTCACCGAGGCCGGACTCCGCTGCGCAGGCGTACTCATCCCACGCCGATGACGGAGGCACCCTCCTGAACGAGATCCCCGGATTCCGGGTGGTCCGGATCACCGGCCGGGGCGGCGGCACGCAACGCCGCCTCGACCCGGCGGTTGCTGGTCATGGTCGACGTGACGGCGGTCATGGTGAGGAGGAGGCCGGCAGCGGTGTAGAGCGGGGTGCGAACGTCGTAGGCGGTGGCCAGCCAGCCGCCGAGGAAGGCGCCGAACGGGGCGGCGCACATGGCGAGCATGCGGGAGGTGGAGGCGACCCGGCCCATCAGGCGGGCGGGGACGATCGCCTGTCGGAGGGAGGGGCTGAGCACCATCGTGGCGCCCATGCCCACTCCGCAGACGGCGAGCGCGAGGCCGGCGACGTACGGGTTCGGGGCGCCGGCCAGGCCCAGGATGGCGAGTCCCTCGACTGCGGCCGTGCAGGTCAGCGCGGTGCCGGTGCCGAGTCGTCGGCCGAGGAAGGAGGCGATGCCCGCGCCGAGCAGACCGCCGGTGGCCTCCACCGTGAGGAGCAGGCCGAAGCCGAAGGTGCCGATGCCGAGGCGGTCGTGCGTGAAGAGGGCGAGGACGGTCTCCACGGCGAGGAAGGCGATGTTCCCGACCGCCGGGCGCAGCGCGAGCCCGAGCAGCAACCGGTCCCGGAAGACGTACGAGGCGCCGGTCCGCGCCTGCCGCAGCAGCGACTCACGGACCTCCGGTACGGGCCGGGGCATGGCGGGCAGCGACCGTACGAGCAGTGCGGAGAGCGCGAACGACACCGCGTCGGCGAGAAGCGGAAACGCCCGCCCGAGCGCGAGCAGGGCACTGCCCGCAGGCGGCCCCGCGAAGCCGGACGCGGCGGTCTGGGTGCCGCGCAGGCGGGAGTTGGCGCGCTCCAGGCGTGCGGGGTCGCGGCCGAGCAGATCCGGCAGATAGGCCGTGGCGGCCGTGTCGAAGAAGAGTCCGCCGAGGCCGAGCAGGAAGGCGACGGCCGCGAGCAGGGGAATGCTCAGCACGTCGAGCGCGGCCGCTGCCGCCGGTATCGCGAGCAGCACCGCACGCGCCGCGTCCGTGACCCACATCGTGCGCCGACGGTCCCAGCGGTCCACCAGCGCACCGCCGAGCACCCCGAAGAGCAGCCACGGCAGCGTTCCGGTGGCCGTGACGACAGCGAGCGCCATCGGATCCCGCGTCAACGTCAACGCGAGCAGCGGCAGCGCGGCATGCGACACCCCGTCACCGAGCGAGGACACCGTCTGCGCGGTCCACAGCCGTCCGAACCCGGTCGGCAACTTCCGAACGTCCGAGGTCACTTGGCGCCCCCTGCGGCCTGCCCGCGCGTTGCCGGGTGGAACAGTGCGAAGACGAGTGACGCGTCCGGCAGCGACGGATCGGACAGCTCCCGGTACTCGTCCGCCAGTGCCTGCAGCCGCGCCCCCAGCTCCGCGAACTGCTCCTCGGTGAGCCGCAGATGCGCCATCCGCACGTGCCGCTCGCCATCCACCGGCGACGCCTCCAGGTCCGCCACCGCGTGCCGCATCAGCACATCCGGCCCGCCCTCGCCCGGATCCGGCAGCGTGATCGCCCGCGCGGCCATCGCGTAGTACCGCTCGTTGACTCCCCGTACCTTCCGCGTTCGCACCACCTTCACCAGGCCGGCCCGTTCGAGCAGCCGTACGTGGTAGCTGGAACTCCCCTTCGCAAGGCCCACTCGCTCGGCGATCTGCGTGATCGTCGCGGGCTCGAAGCGGAGCACGGCCATGATCCGGTGACGCGTGAGATTGGAGACGGCGCGTAGCTGCTCGTCAGTGGTGACGTGGAACGTCTCGGGAAGATCATCGGTAGCCATGCCCCTAATGGTCAACACTTCTTGACCATTGTGCAAGGGGTTTTGTTCGGGCTTCCGGAACCGGCTGTCCAACACGTGAGCTTCCTCGGCATCCGTGACCGATGTGGAAGCGCTCGTGTCCCCGTCGCGGGAACGGGCGTTGGCGCGGCAGGTGGCGGTACGGCGTTCGCTTGCTCCCTCCTCGGAGCACCGGCGCCCCGCTCGATCCAGCAGCAGGCACGGGCACCAGGCGGCACGGCCGGGGCGTTCTCGGAGCGCACCGGGGAAACCGCCCCGCTGCGCGTGGAACCGGCCCGGAACACCCGGCGGCTCCGCGCCTGGAACAGCAAGGAGCTCCGTGCCCGACGAACTCACCGGCGCCGCCGCACCGATCATCCGGCTACGACCGGACTTCCGCCCCACGGCATTCCTGTCCCGAACCGACAAGTCCCTGCTCATCGCGGGGGACTGCGAGGACGGACCGGCCGTCGCGAAGCTGCTGACCGCCCGAGAACCACTCTGGGCCGAGAAGTTCAGCGCGGAGATCGAGGCCTACCGGACCTTCGCCGAGACACCACCGCCAGTGCCGGTCCCCGGCCTCATCGCCGTGGACGACCGGCACCACGTGCTGGTCGTCGAGCACGTCCGAGGCCGTTCGCCCGCCCCGGGCCGCGACCGGTTCCCGCCACAAGCGCTGGACCCCGCACACGTCACCGCCATGCTGACGGCCATGACCGACCTCGGCCGATGGAGTCCCCCCGCAGGGGCGTTCACCCGCACCCTCGACTACCTCGCACGCCTGGACCGGGACCACCGCCAGGGCCTGACCACCCCGCAGGAACACCAGGCCCTGACCGACCTGTTCCACCGGGCCGGCACCGTCCTCGTACCAGGCCACGGAGACCCCCTGCCGACCAACTTCGTGGTCGGGCCCGACGGACGGGTCACAGTGATCGACTGGGAGCACGCGGGCCACTACCTCCCAGGACACGACCTGGCGGTGCTCTGGATCGTCCTCGCGGCCACCCCGGAAGCCCGTCCACAGATCGAGGAACTCGTGGCCGCCGGACCCCCGTCCGTCCGCGCCGCCTTCACTGTGAACCGGGCCATGCTGCTCGTACGGGAACTCCGCAACCACCGTGCGGTGCCCCCGTCCACGTGGAGGGACGAACGGGTGGCGGCAATCGAACGTGACTGGCACGACGTGCGCGAACTGGCGCAGACCGGGTGACAACGGACTGACCTGGCATCACAGAGGGCCGGTGGACCGCACCACCGGCCCTTTCGCACGGCCGGCCCGACAAGCCCGCACCAGCGGGACTCCCGACCGGCAGCGCAGCGGCTCGTGAGAGACCAGGACGCCTCCACCATCCCCGGCGCGGACCCGGGCCTTGTGGGCACGAGCCCACTCCGATCCCGAGCCGTGTTTCCAGGAACCCGGTGCCGTCCCGGGAGCCCCGGCGTCCCTCCCGGCCCCGGCGAGCCTGGCAGACGGTGCTGCGGGGCTCCGCCGGGGCCTCGGCGCCCGCGACAGCAGAGCACGTTACGGTCTGATCATGTTTCAGAAAGCTCGCGCCGCACTGATATCGGCACTCCTGCTGGCTCCCCTGGTCGTAGCCGCCCCGGCCGCCTCGGCGGCCACCGCCGCTCCATCCGATCCGCAGGCCACTGCGGCCACCGGCCGGGTGTTCGACTGGCTGTCGCACCTGCCGGGGCGGGCCGGCAACCGGGTGGTCTCCGGCCTGTTCGGCGGCTACAGCGGGTCCGCCTTCTCGCTCGCCCAGACCGAGGACCTGAAGACCCAGACCGGCCAGTACCCCGGGCTGATCGCCTGCGACTACGGCTCGAGGGGCAGCTCGACCATCGACTCCTCCTGCAACGCCGACCTGAAGAACTGGTCGGCCAAGGGCGGCCTGGTCTCCGTCAGCGCCCACATGCCGAACCCGGCTCAGCCAGGACTCCAAGGCCTCTACACCCACCTGGACAACTTCCAGCAGCTCACCGACCCGACCACCACCGTCGGCGCCGCCTGGCAACAGACCCTCGACCAGATCGCCACGGGCCTGGCCGACCTGAACGGCGCCGGTGTCCCCGTCCTGTTCCGCCCGTTCCACGAGATGAACACCTCCGGTGCGGGCGCCTTCTGGTGGAGCGGCCAGGACCGGGCCACGTACATCTCCGTCTGGCAGTACACCTACCGCTACCTCACCCAGACCAAGGGCCTGCACAACCTGCTCTGGGTCTACTCCCCGCTCTGCGGCACCGGCGACCGCACCGCGTACTACCCCGGCGACGCGTACACCGACGTGGTAGGCCTCGACTGCTACCCGACCGACCCGGCCGCCGCGCAGGGGTACGGCGAACTGACCGCGCTGCACAAGCCGTTCGCCTTCGCCGAGATCGGCCCGCCGAACGACCCCACCACCAACGTGCCCGCGCCCGCCAGTTACGACTACGGCCGCTGGGCCGACGCGATCCGCACCCGGTTCCCGGCCACCACGTATTTCCTGGCCTGGAACGACAAGTGGAGCCCCACGGTGCAACTCGGCGCCTCGGCGCTGATGAACGACCGGTGGACGGTCGACCTGGGCAGGATCGACCTGGCCGCCAAGACCGACCCGGCCGGGCCGCCGCGCCCGCCGGCGCCGGGCACGGTGCTCGAGGGCTTCGAGAACGGGCTGGACGGCTGGGGCGGCTGGCAGACCTCGAACGGCCCATGGACGGTGAACGAGTGGGCCTCCCAGCAGAGTTACTCGCTCAAGGCCGATGTCGACCTGACCCAGCCGGAGATCTATCTCAACAAGGTCGCGCGGCAGGACCTCAGCGCCTACAGCACGCTCTCCGTCGACGCCCGCACTGCCCCTTGGGGCAACCAGGCCGCCGGCACGACCGCCAAGCTCTACCTGCGGAGCGGCGCCAACAAGACCTGGTACGACAGCGGTTCCACCGTGGTCGGCCCGGACGGCGCCGTGCTGACCATGTCGCTCGCGGGCGTGGCCGACCTCACCGACGTCGAGGAGATCGGGGTCCGCTTCGCCCCCGCGCCGGGTGCCTCCGGCCAGAGCTCGGTGTACGTCGACAACCTGACCGCCACCACCCCTGCGAGCACGCTCGGCGACTTCGAGACCGGACCGGACGGCTGGGGCGGCTGGCAGATCAAGAACGGCCCCTGGTCGGTCACCGAGTGGGCCGCCCAGGGCACCCACTCCCTCAAGGCCGACGTCCAGTTGGAGAGCGGCGAGGCCTTCCTGCTGCGCCACTACGCCACCCCGGTCGACCTGACCGGCAACCTGACCCTCACCGCGACCGCCCGCACCGCCCCCTGGGGCAACCAGGCCGCGGGCACCAAGGCGAAGCTGTACGTGAAGGCCGGTGCCAACTGCGACTGGTACGACAGCGGCACCTACCCGGTCGACGCCAACGGCACCCAGCTGTACTTCAACCTGGCCCGCATCCCCGACCTCACCAAGGTCTGCGAACTCGGCGTCGACTTCGTCCCGGCCGCCGGGGCGAACGGCCAGTCGTCCGTCTACGTGGACGCGATGTCCATGCGCTGAGTTCTTGGGCCGATGCTCCTAGGCGGACTCGAAGCCCGAACCCGGAGGTCACCGGCTGGGCCGCTGCCCTGTCGACAGCGCCGGCCGTCCACAGCAGGCCTCGGCCAGGGTGGCGCCATGACGACGAAGAAGACCGCAGTGCCCTGCCAGGCCCACGCCGCCGGTAGCCGGGGCAACTGCCCGGTGGGGGAGCCGCGCACCGCCTGGGCCCGGATCTGAGTATCCGTGCTCAGGCCTGCCGGGCCGGCCGCCCGTAGTCTCGTGATCAAGGCCGACAAGAAGACCGGAGCCGACACGGGGGACCGCTCCTCCAGCGTTGCGAGCCGCCGGGACTTGACGAACCACTCGTGCGTGGAACGGTAGCCGCCGGGTGCGCGCTTGGTACCCTTCTCCCCGACCGGCAGCGACAGCCGGTGGCGCAGCATTCGGATGCCCGTGTCCAACGAGTCCAGGTACGCGGCCTGCCCACGCCGGGCCAGCGCCCACTGGTCATGCGTGGCCTTGGTGACGCTCCCGGCCCAGCGCGACGATGACTCCACGGTCAGGTCACGTTTGCGCGCGGCCCACGTCTCCTTACCGTGCTCCAGGCCGTCCGCGCAGCGCGCCTTCAGGTCCCTCGACGCCAGAGCCCCCATGTGCCCGCCGACCAGCCGCAGCACCTCCTCATCCTCGGGCGTGAGGCCCTTGAGACGGTCACGGGCCGTCACACCCGACGGGCCAAGGGAAACGAACGGCGCGTCGATCCGCCGGAGCTTCCTCTTCGGCCCGGTCACGTCATCCCCCTCCCCGTCAGTGCCACCACCCTCACACACACCACCGACAGTCGTCCCACCGATTCAACAATCCGTCATCGACAACAAACTCATGGACACCTATGGGCACCAAAACGACCTCAAGCCACAGCAGTTCACAACCCCCTGCTGCGAGGCGGAGGCGCGCTGGCGGGGTTGGACTCCACCGACATCGAGCCGCGCAGCGCGATCGGTCTCGCGGACGGCGGCCGCACGCTGACGCTGCTGTCCACGGACGGGCGCGAGGGCGCCTCCACCGGCCTGACGCTGACGGAACTCGCCCGAGTGGTGAGCGATCTCGGTTGCTCGGACGGGGTCTACCTGGACGGCGGCGCCTCCGCCACACTGGTCGCCCGCGACCCCGCCACCGGCGACCTCACGGTGCGCAACCACCTCGACCACGGCCAGGAACGACGGATCCCCAACGCTCTCGGTATCTTCGCCGGGTAGGGCCGGACGCCCGGGCCGGTCCTGGAGCCGGTCTTCGAGGCGCAGTGCACCGAGGCGAGCCACGGGTTCCGGCCCAGGCGGTCCGCGATCGGATCAGCCGGCTCGGGCCCTACCGCCTGGTCGGGAACGTGCACTGGGCGACGGCGCATGCCAGCCGGTGAACGATGTCGGAAAGCCGCGTGCGGGAGGACTGCACGGCCGGTCCGAAGAGGCGGGGACTGGAAACGGAGCGGTAGCCACCGTTCCAGTCCCCGACCCTGCTCAGTCGTTCTGGTAGAAGCCGAACATGTCGACGATCAAGTCGCTGGTGCCGCCGGCCGCGTTCCAGAAATCGATGATGCCGTTGGCACCCGTCGGCGCCTGGACCAGGTTCGGAACCGTCCCCCCGGCCGTCCAGTTCAGCGAGGACACCGGCGGCGGCGACAGCTTCGAGGCGTAGTTCCCCTGGTAGGCGGCCAGGGTGTTCGGGTCGGGGGCGACGCTCAGGTGGCCGTCCGACGTGGTGTCGGTCATCGTCGCGTTCAGCGCGAACGCGGTGATGTCGGGCTGGCCCGACGACACCGGCATGTAGACGTAGCTCCAGGGGTTGAGCGGGCCGTACTGCCACTTGGTGGTGTCACGGGTGTCCAGCAGGCGCGTCGGGGTGACCGGCAGGTAGGCGCTCCTGCCGGTGGGGCTGTAGTAGCCGACCACGTCCACGATCACGTCCGACGAACTCCCGGCCGCGTTCAGCACCTGGACCGTACCGTCCGAACCGACGGGGACGACGACCGAGTTGGCGACCGTCTGCCCCGCCGTGAAGTTCAGGTTCGACGCGTTCGGCGCCTGCTGGCCGCCCGGGTACACCGTCAGGTGACCGGCGGTGCCCGGGTTGGTCACGGTGACGTTCAGCGCCACCGCCGTGATGCCCGAGGCGGGCAGCTGACCGCCCGCCGCACCGGCGATCTGCACCGGCAGCGACTGCCCGGCACCCACCGGCGACTGCGGCGCACCCGTGCCGTAGCGGGTGTCCACCAGACGCGAGGGCGACAGCGGCGTGTACCCGGCGGCCGACGACCGCACGAAGTACCCGGTGATGTCCACCACCAGGTCCAGCGAAGGACCGGTGTTGACCACGTCCACGTACCCGCCGGCGCCGACCGGCGCCACCACCATGTTCGGAACCGTCTGCCCCGCCACGTAGTTGACGTTCGACGTGGTCGGCACCGAGGACGAGCCGTCCGCGTACACCGTCACGTGCCCGGCACCGGTGGTGTCCGTCACCGTGACGTTCAGCACCGCGGCCGTCGCACCCGCCGGAACGCCGTTCGCACCCGCCACCTGCACCCGGGTCGTCGAGTTGGCCCCGACCTTCGGCGTCCCGCTGCCGTCCCTACTGTCCAGCAGACGCGTCGGACCGAACGCCA
>NZ_JBHVVI010000076.1:0-44333 GCF_042883685.1 Kitasatospora sp. NPDC058190 | reverse complement strand
CCCCAGGCCCAGTCGGCGACGGCGGTACCGACCACTGACCCGCGCCCGGCGCCCGTTCCCCGCGGGCGCCGGGCGCGCACCACGACCAGGAGGTCCCGTGAAGCTTCGATTCGCCCGACGCGTGGTCCCGTTGGTGACGGCGGTCGCCGCGCTGGCGGCGGTCCCCACCGCCTCGGCCACCCAGAGCAGCCCGGCGAAGCCGCCGGGCACGCACCTGAACTTCGCCGTCGGCCCGCAGTACGACACCACCCACGTGTACGTGTCGCCGGGCACCGAGCAGGCCTTCGTGACCAGTTGGACGGCCACCTTCGGCGGCACCACGATCGGCCCGGTCTCCACCCAGGTGACCCCGACACCCAGCCGGACGCTGTCCGAACTGATCGTCTCGCCGGTCGGCACGCTGTCGGTGTTCGACTACACCACGCCCGTGCCGTACCCGTTCGGCACCGAGCGCACCGGCTGGCTGGTGACCGACCTCGACCAGGCGGTCCGGGCCGCCCGCGCCGACGGCGCGGCCGTGACCGTGGCGCCGTTCGCCGACCCGATCGGCCGGGACGCCGTCGTCCAGTTCCCCGGCGGGGTCAACGCCCAGCTGTACGTCCACACGACCGCGCCGTCCTACCCCGCCCCGGTCAGCGTGCCGGAGAACCGGCTCTACCTGTCGCCGGACTCCGTGGGCGCCTTCCTGGACAGCTACCTCGCCTTCACCCGGGGCCGCGTCGTCTCCGACGAGCGGCGGGCCGACGGCGCCGCCATCGGCCTGCCCGGGACGACGTACCGGTCGATCCGGCTCACCTCCGGCTTCGGCGCCACCACCGTCGCGGTGACGGACGGCCACCTGCCGCACCCGTTCGGTCTGGAGACCACCGGCTACGGCGTGCCGGACCTCGGCGCGACCCTGGACCGGGCCAGGGCGGCCGGCGCCACCGTGCTGTCGGGGCCGGTCCGCGCGGGCGGCCGGGAGAGCGCGATGGTCCGGTTCCCGGGCGGCTACGTCGCGGAGATCCACGCCGGCCGCTGACCCTCGGACCACGCCCGGCGCTGCACCGCCCGTCCTGGTGAGGACGGGCGGTGCAGCGCCATGTGCACGGCTTCGCGATCAGGAGGCGGGGTGGTCGCCCTCGGTCCGGGTGGCGTAGGCCTGCCACTCACGGGGCGAGACGCCGAAGGCGTCGCGGAACGCCCGGCTGAAGTGGGAGTGGCTGACGAAGCCCCAGCGATGCGCGACGGCGGACACACTGGCCTGCCGACGGGACGGGCGCCCCAGCTCCCGACGGCAGGCGTCCAGCCGACGCCGTCGCACCCACTGGCCCACGGTCATCCCGTCCTGCTGGAAGAGCTTGTGG
This sequence comes from Kitasatospora sp. NPDC058190, assembly GCF_042883685.1. Taxonomy (NCBI): domain Bacteria; kingdom Bacillati; phylum Actinomycetota; class Actinomycetes; order Kitasatosporales; family Streptomycetaceae; genus Kitasatospora; species Kitasatospora sp. NPDC058190. The sequence continues at coordinate 42,987 of NZ_JBHVVI010000076.1, read as the reverse complement.
AGGTAGCGCACCGAGATGTGCTGCGAGCGGGCGATCGATCTGGGCGAGAGGTTCGGGTCGGCGAGGTTCTGCTCGATGTGGACGCGGATCCGGGACAGCAACTCGGTCGCGCCGTTGGGGTGTTCCGGGTGCTCCCGGTCGAGCAGCTCGGTCACCAGGATGGCGACGATGTCGGAGGCACTGAGCGCGAGGTGGTGGCCTGGCCGGGCCCGGTGAGCCCGCGTCTGGGTGGCCAGGGTGCGGAGGAACTGGAAGGCGAGCGAGCCGATCCCCTCGTTCCCCCGCGCCATCAGCCCGCCCGCGCGCCGGACATCGCCCCGCCGGACGCCCAGGTAGAAGCAGGGGACGCGGAAGCGGACCATCCGGCACTCGGAGTCCTGCAACAGGCCCGCCGGGTGCGGGGTGGCGCTGATCAGCAGGTCCCCCGGGGCCAGCATGGTGCTGGCACCGCCGCGTCGAACGGAGGCCGCACCGTGGACGTGCAGGGCGACGTAGAGGCAGTCCTCGGGATCGGTTCCGGGCGGCGGCGAGAGGATGTCGATGCAGCCGTTGCCGCCGCCGCGGGCGGCCTGGTCGAGCAGGTGGGTCTCGGCTTCGGGCGCGGGGGTTTCGAGCATGGGCGAGGGAGCCGACTGGTTCACGGGGGACTCCGACCGGTTGGAAGTGGTGCTGTGCGGATGCTGGCGAGGGCGGCTCGCCGCACGGCGGGGCGGCGGCGCCGGCAACGGGGCGCTCAGGAGGGGACGTTCTTCTGGCGCCATTCATACAAGGAGTGGAACGGCTGGACAAACATTCAACAAACCGAGGTTCCAGCGGCTCCACCCGACCCGGACGGCGCTCATCCCGAGTGGCGTCCACTCCTCGGAGAAGGCCTTGACGGCACTGCGGGCGGAAGACCAAAGAGCTTGCGGGACAGCGAAGTTCGGCCACCGACACCGGAGCGACGACGATCGGTGGGACCGCCCGACCGCACCGCTCCCCGACAACGGGCACGGCCACGACGAACCCGCTTCCCGGCCGGCCCGGCGGCCGGGAAGGTGCACGGGCCGTCACGTCGCCGTGCACCACCGGAACATCCCCGCCGACCCCCTTTCCTAGCCTGAACGGCGGATCCGCCGCCCCCGTGCCCACGGCAGTTCCCGGGGCCGAGGCGGGACCACTGCGCCGCCCCGCCCGGCCCCACCCCACCTCTCGCGCACCGGCGCCGGCACCCGCCCCGACAACGACCCCGATACCGACCCAGGAGAATCCATGCCTGCCCACCAGTCGCTGCCCAGTTCCTCCCAGCCCCGCCCGGAGGCCGCCTGCACGGAGATCCTCCTCGACGCCCGACTCGTCCTGGGCGAGCACGAGTCCCTCGACGTCCCCGTGCGCCTGGGCTACCGCAGCGACGACCCGATCGCCGTCGCGCTCGAGTTCCTCGGGCCGGCCGCCGAGGCGGGCGTCTGGCAGTTCTCCCGCGACCTCCTCTGGGAGGGACTGCAGCGGCCGGCCGGCCACGGCGACGTCCGGATCTGGCCCCCCTGCACCTGCCACGGCCGGGCGGCCCTGCGCGTCATGCTCCGCAACCGCGACGACGTCGTCCTGATCGACCTCCCGTCCCGCCAGGTGCGCCGCTGGCTCCGCCGGGACACCTTCGCCCTCGTCCCCCCGGGTACCGAAGCCGACGCGATCGACTGGGACGCCGTGCTGCCCGGCCGCACCGGCTGAGGGCGCTGCTGCCGCCACCTGCGGTGCAGCGGCCGACCACCACCGCGTACCCTCTGGAAGCCTGGGACAACGGCACGGCCGGAGCCCGACTCCGGTCGGCGTGGGTGGACGGGAAGAAGCTCGAATGGCAGGGTCAGGCGGTCCGCTGTCCCATCGCGGTCTGCGCGGCCGGGAGGCCGAACTCGCACAGCTCCAGGCGCTGATCACCTCGGTGGTCGGCACCGGGAGCGGCGGACTGGCTCTGATCCAGGGGGAACCTGGCATCGGCAAGACCACCCTGCTCGCCGAGGCCGCCACCCGGGCCGCCGCGGCGGGGTTCTCCGTGGGCCTCGGCAAGGCCGATGAGCTCCACCACATCGTGCCGCTCTCGTCGTTGGCGGCCAGCATCCTGCACGGCGACCGGCCGCTGCTGTCCGGCGACGACCTCGCCGATCTCGCCCGCAACCACGACCAGCGGATCTGGCTCGTGGAGCGCCTGGCGGAGGCGATCGAGGCCCGGGCCACCGACGCACCGGTGCTGATCGGTCTGGACGACGTGCAGTGGGCCGACGCGCTGAGCCGGTTCGCCCTGCAGCAGTTGCCGACCCGCCTGCGGACCTCGCCGGTCCTGTGGATGCTGACCGGGCGCCGGGAGCCCACGGGCCCGGCGGAGGAGATCGTGGCGGCCGCCGCCGGCAACCTTCCGACGGTCACGGTGTCCCTGGGGCCGCTGTCCGACGCGGCCGTCGGTCAACTGGCCGACGACACGCTCGGGCCGGCGGTCGACGCATGGGTGCGGGAGCTGCTCGACGGCGCCGGCGGGAACCCGTTCCTGGCGGTCGAGATGCTGGCCGGGGTACGGACCGCCGACGCCTCGCGGGAGACCGTGCCCTCCCGGCTGGTGGTCGGCGTGCGCGGCAGGCTCCGGTCCCTGCGGCCCGGCACGCTGCGCTTCCTCCAGATGGGCGCGGTGCTGGGCCGCCGGTTCGGCTTCGAGGACGCCGCCGCGCTCTGCGACCGCCCGGCCGCCGCCCTGCTCCCGGCGCTTGAGGAAGCGGTGTGCGCCGGGCTCCTGGACGACGACGGCGACCAGCTGGTCTTCCGGCACGATCTGCTGCGCCAGGCGGTCTACGCCGACATCCCGCCGTCGGCCCGCAAGGCCCTTCACCGCGAGGCCGCCCGCCGCCTGGTCACCACGGGCCGGCAGCCGACCGACGCCGTGCCGCACATCCTCCGGGGCGCCGTGCCCGGGGACGAGGAGGCCGTGGCGCTGCTGTGGCGAGCGGCTGACGACGTGCTGGCGGTCACCCCCGGCCCGGCGGCCGACCTGATGTTGCGCGCCCTCGAACTGACGCCAGCAGCAGGAAAGTTGAAGTTCGAGGTGGGCGAGCAGACGATCCTCTGCCTGGCCCGGGCCGGCCGCAACCACGAGGCGCTGGAGACCGGCGACCGGCTCTTGGCCGACCGGCCTCCGCTGGACACCTTCGGCCGGATTCAGTCCGCCCTGGGCGGGGCGCTGTGGACCATGGACCTCGCCGAGGAACTGCGCCGCCGGGCCGAGGCCGCGCTCGCCGCGGGCGGCTCCGCCCCGGAGATCTGCGCCCGGCTGGCCGCCCTGCGCGCCCTGGCCCTGTCCCGGGGCCGTGACCTGGCCACGGCGAGGGAGGCCGGCGAGACCGCGCTGCGGACCGCCACCGCGATCGGCGACCGGGAGGCCCATGTGCTGGCCCTGTCGGGGCTGGGCGAGATCGCGCTGAACGCGGGGGAGAACGCGGTCGCGCTGGAGCGCTTCGCCGCGCTGAGCGCCATCGACTCCGCCTTCCTCCCCGAGGAGGTCGTCGCGCACGTGCATGTGGACGACTTCGCTTCCGGTGAGCGCCTGCTCCTGCGGGCGGCGGACCGGGGCGGTACGGTGCGTCAGGCCATGCTGCTGTGGGCCCAGGGCCAGCACGACCTGGGGCTCGGCCGACTCGACGACGCCGAGGCCGACTTCGTGACCATGGAACGCCTGGAGGACGAGGTGCGGGTGCCCGTCCAGCAGGTGAACGGTCGGGTGATCCGCTCCCGGATCGCCCTGCTGCGCGGCGACCGCGAGGCGGCCCGGGAGCACCTGCTCGCCGCCCGGGAACAACTCGCCGTCAAACCGAACCCCGGTAACACGGCCGCGGTGCGCTTCCTGGAGGCCGTCCACGCCGAGGCCGACGGGGACGTCGCACTCGCCGTCGACCGGATCCGCCGAGTTCAGCAGCAGGGGCCCTTCATGCGGTGGCGCCTGCTGCGCGACTGGGTCGACGCCGCGGTCCGGATGTCCCTGCGCGGCGGGGAGCGGCAGCTCGCCGAAGACCTGGCCGCGCAGGCCGAGGCCCACGCCGGACGCAACCCGTCCGTGCCGACCGCCACCGGCATCGCGGCGCAGGCCCGTGGGCTCGTACGGAACGACCCCGCCGTGCTCGAACAGGCCGTGGACCTGCTCGGGGCGAGCCCCCGCCCGCTGACCCGGGCCGCCGCCCACGCCGATCTCGGCCGGGCCCTGCTGGGCGCGGGGCGACGACGCCGGGCGGCGGCCGCGCTGGCGCACGCGCGGGACACGTTCGCCGAGTCGGGCGCCCACGCCGCGGCGGCACAGGTCCAACGCGTCCTGGAGGGCACCGGGACCGACACCCGCCGGACGACGACCGTGCAGCGCCCCGTCCAGGGCTGGGGTGCCCTCACGGCCTCGGAGGAGAAGGTCGCCCGCCTCATCGCCCAGGGCCACACCAACAAGTCGGCCGCCGACGTACTGGTGGTGTCCCCGCACACCGTCAACACCCATCTGACGTCCGTGTTCCGCAAGCTGTCGATCGGCTCCCGGGTCCAGCTCGCCAACCTGGTCGCCTCCCTCCCCGAGGCCTGAGCGGGCTCGTTGGTACGTTCACGCGATGCCCGCCACGGCCGGACCGGCTTGGCTGGGACATCGCCCTCCGTGGGACATCGCCCCATCCCCACTCCCCCGCCCAGTCGAAGGCCGCCGGCATGCACACACCCACCCCCGTTCCACCGACCGTCGTGCTGGTGCACGGGGCATTCACCGACGCCTCGTCCTGGTCTGAGGTCATCGGCCCGCTGCGCGCCGCCGGTTTGACGGTGCACGCCCCCGCGAACCCGCTGCGCGGCCTGGCGCACGACGCCGCGTGCGTCCGGAGCCTGGTGCGCGGGCTCGACACGCCCGTCGTCCTGGTCGGCCACGGATACGGCGGCGCGGTCATCACCCAGGCGACCGACGACACCGACCAGGTGGTGGCCCTGTGCTACGTCGCCGCGTTCGCCCTCGACGCCGGCGAGTGCCTGCTGGACATCACCAACCGCTTCGCCCCCTCCCCACTGGCCGACGCCACCGTCACCACCGCCCTCCCCTCCGGCCCCGACAGCGAGGTGTACATCCACGCGGAACGGTTCCGGCAGCTGTACGCCGACGACCTGTCACCCGCGGCAGGGCAGGCGCTTGCCGCGGCACAACGCCCGATAGCCTGCGGCGCGCTGACCGACAGATCGGGCTCGCCGGCCTGGGCGGACAAGCCGTCCTGGTACGCCATCGCGACCGCCGACCGGATGCTCAACCCCGTTGCCCAGCGCTTCATGGCCCAACGCATGGCGGCCACCGAGTACGTGCTGGACGCCTCGCACGCCGTCCCGCTCTCGCGGCCCGAAGCCGTGGTGGCGATGATCCTGGAGGCCACCGGGCACGCCACGCGTACTCCGGGGGGTGTTTAATGTGCGTTCGAACGGACGAGTCCGATCGGACCCCGACCCCCAGGCACCCGGCAAAGGCACCAGCATGATCTCACCGGCCAGATCGTCGGCCCGGCGGATCGCCGCCCTCCTGACCGGGCTCCTCCTCCTGGCGCCGGCCGCCACCGGGTGCGGTCACCGCACCGGTTCCGGGCGGGCCGGGGGCGAGGTCACCGCCATCACCGCGCTCGACTACTACACCGACCAGGCCGAACACGCCCAGTGGGGCGACCTGCTCACCGCGTGCGGGCGGACGGTCGGGGTGCGGGTCGAGCAGACGAGCGTCCCGGGGGCGTCCCTGATCCCCAAGGTCCTCCAGCAGGCGTCCTCACGGACCCTCCCCGACCTGCTGATGCTCGACAACCCCGACCTGCAGCAGATCGCCCGGACCGGCGCACTGGCCCCGCTGGACGGCTACGGCATCGACGCCGACGGCTTCGCCCCGGGCATCGCGTCGGCGGGCACCTACCAGGGCAAGCTGTACGGGCTGGCCCCCAACGTCAGCACCGTCGCCCTGATCTACAACAAGGACATGCTCGCCGAGGCCGGCGTCGCCGTCCCGAGGACCTGGGACGAACTGAAGGCGGCCGCGGCTACGTTGACCCGTCCCGGGCGCTACGGCATGGCGGTCGACGCGAACGCCACCTTCGAGGGCACCTGGCAGTTCCTGCCCTTCCTGTGGTCCAACGGCGGCGACGAACGGCAGTTGGACACCCCCCAGGCCGCGCAGGCGCTCCAGCTCTGGGTCGACCTGGTGAACAGCGGCTCCATGTCGAAGTCGGTGCTGAACTGGACCCAGGCCGACGTCCACGACCAGTTCGTCGCCGGACGGACGGCCATGATGATCAACGGCCCGTGGCGCATCCCGGCCCTGGAGCAGGACGCCAACCTGCACTGGGGAGTGGCCCCCGTCCCCGTCCCCCGGCTGGGGCAGTCCCCGGTCACCCCGCTCGGCGGCGAGGTGTGGACCGTCCCGCAGAGCCCTTCCAAAGCCCGGCAGCAGAAGGCCGCCCAGGTCCTCGCTTGCCTGAACTCCCCCTCGAACATGCTCACCCTGGCCCAGGAGCACCACACCGTGCCCTCCCGCACCGCAGTGGCCGCCCAGCACGTTGAGGCGAACCCGTCGATGGCCGCCTTCGCCCAGAGCGTGGCGGTGGCGCGCGCCCGTACCAGCGAGCTCGGCGTCGAGTGGCCCAAGGCGGCGACGGGGATCTACACCGCGATCCAGTCCGCGCTGACGGGCGAACAGACGCCGGAGGAAGCCCTCAGCCATGCGCAGCAGACCGCCACAGGCCGCTGACCCGTCGCCGGTCCGACGCGGGGACCGCTGGACCCGGTGGCTGTTCGTCGCGCCCGCCGCGGCGTACCTGCTGCTGTTCTTCGGCTACCCGATCGCCGACAACGTCGTGATGAGCTTCCAGCAGTACACCGTCACGAGCTTCTACACCGGTGACGCCCCGTTCGCCGGCCTGCGGAACTACGCGGCGGTCCTCTCGTCCTCCGCATTCCCCCGGACCCTGCTGACCACGGCCGTGTTCACGGCCGGCTCGGTCCTGGGGCAGTTCGCCCTCGGCCTGGCCTTCGCCCTGTTCTTCCGACGCCGTTTCCCGCTCGGCGGCGTGCTGCGGTCACTCCTGCTGCTGCCGTGGCTGCTGCCGCTGGTCGCCTCCGGAACCACCTGGAAGTGGATGCTCGACCCCGACACCGGAGTCGTCAACGCGGTGCTGCGCGGCCTCCACCTCACGTCATCCGGCGTTCCCTGGCTCACCGGCACCTCCCAGGCCCTGCTGTCGGTGGTCCTGGTCAACATCTGGGTCGGCGTCCCCTTCAACACCGCGATCCTGTACGGCGGTCTGCAGGACATCCCCCCGCACCTGTACGAGGCGGCGAAGCTGGACGGCGCCGGCCCACTGGCCTCGTTCCGCCACATCACCTGGCCACTGCTGCGGCCGGTGGTCAGCGTGGTGCTCGTGCTGGGCGTGGTCTACACCGTCAAGGTGCTGGACGTCATCCTGGTGGTCACGGGCGGAGGGCCGGCCGGGGCCACCGAGACCATCGCCACCCAGTCCTACGAACTGTCCTTCCGGCAGTTCGACTTCGGGCGCGGCGCCGCGATGAGCAACCTGCTCATCGTCCTCTCGCTGGTGTTCGCAGTCCTCCACCTGCGCGCCGACCGACGTGCCCGGACCGTCTGACCGTCTGAGAGGCGCTCCCGTGAAACGCCCACCCGGCCGCGGCGGCCCGCTGTCCACCCTCGTCGGGATCGTCCTGCTCGCGCTGATGCTGTTCCCCGTCTACTGGATGGTGAACGCCTCCCTCCAGCCGGCCGGCAACACCCTGCGCGGAGGATGGTTCCCGCTCCACCCGGACCTCAGCGGATACGCCACCGCGCTGCGCGACCAGGGGCGCAACCTCGTCACCAGCCTCGCGGTGGCTCTCGGCAGCGCGCTGCTCAGCCTGGCTCTCGCCGCACCGGCGGCCCACGCGCTGGCCCGGTTCCGCCTGCGCGGCACCAAGGTCGTACTCCTCGGCATCCTGACCACCCAGGCGGTGCCGAGCATCGTGGTGGCCAACGCGCTCTACGGCGCCTACAACGACCTGGGGCTCCTGAACTCCCACCTCGGGCTGGTCCTCGCCGACTCCACCGCCGGCGTCCCCTTCGCGATCGTCGTCCTGCACTCGTTCATGCGGAGCATCCCCGAGGAGGTCATCGAGGCCGCGCGGATGGACGGCGCCGGCCGACTGCGCGTCTTCCGTTCCGTGGTGCTCCCGTTGAGCCGGAACGCACTGATCACAGCCGGCGTCTTCACCTTCCTCCTCGCCTGGAGCGACTTCCTCTTCGCCCTCACCCTGACCACCACGGACACCGTCCGGCCGATCACCCTGGGCGTCTACCAGTACCTCGGCGCCCACACCAACCACTGGAACGCCGTCATGGCCACTGCCGTCCTGGCCTCCGTACCCGCCGCCGTCCTGCTCGTCGTCGCCCAGCGCCACGTCACCAGCGCCGCCACCGGTGCAGCCGTCAAGTGAGGGTCACCCCCGATCTACTAGGTTCACGCGATGTCCCGCCCCGGGCCCGCTGGCATGGTGGTCCGGAAGGCACAGCGGTGGACGGGGCCACCGGTGGCCGACCGACCCGAGAGGAACCCGGTGCCCACATCTCTCTCCACCGCGCGACTGTCCGCCTTCGACCGGGCGGAGAGCTGGCACGAGGCGGTGTCCCACGCCTTCGTGCCGATGGCCGTGGACCTCCTGGAGGAGGTGCCGTCGCCCGGGACGATCGTCGGCCACCAACTCGGCCCGGTCCGGATATTGCGGGTCCAGGCGGGACCGCAGGTGGTGACGCGCACCCGGCGCATGATCGCCGACGACGGCCCCCCGTCGCTGATCCTCAGCCTGCAGGAGCGCGGCACCGCGCTCAAGGAGCAGGACGGCAGGGAGTCGGTCATCCGGCCGGGCGAGTTCTCCATCACCGACACCTCCCGGGTCTTCCGCAAGAAGATCGAGGAGGGATTCGTCTTCACCTCCTTCCACTTCCCCCGCGCCGAGTTGGACGTCCCCGAGCGGGACCTCCGAGCCCTGACCGCCACCCCCTTCAGCGGAGCCGAGGGCAGTGCCGCCCTGGTCGCCACCTACCTCTCCCGGATGGCGCGCGAGGCGCAGGTCCTGGACGAGGCCGTCGGCCGCCGGGCCGCAAGCACCGCCCTCGACCTGCTGGCCCTACTGGTCGACGACCGCTCCGGCCGCTCCCGCCAACGGGCCCCACAGAACGCAGCCTCCCTGGAACGTGTCAAGGACCACATCCTGCGCAACCTCCGCGACCCGGACCTCTGCCCGTCCACGATCGCGGAGGCCAACTTCATGTCGGTCCGATTCCTCCACAAGCTCTTCCACCTCGAAAACACCACGGTCAGCAGCTGGATCCGCGCCCAACGCCTGGAACGCTGCAGCCGCGACCTCCTCCGCCCGGTCGCCGCGGAACTCGGCATAGCGGGCATCGCCCGCCGCTGGGGCTTCGCCAACTCCAGCCACTTCAGCCGCGCCTTCCGCGCCGCCTACGGCATGCCCCCCAGGGACTGGCAGATCAGCGGCAACCAGGCACGATGACCCTCCGCCGCCCCGCCGGGGAACGGCTCCTTCCTTGACCTGGGGTTATGTTACGTTCGGGCCGTGAGGCGAGGGTTGTTCTCAGCCGAGTGAAGGTGTGTCGGGACGCAGGTCCCAGGGGTGAAATCATCCCCACCCGAGCGAGCCGACGCTCTCGCGGTGGTGACTTCGGACGGGGGACGTGTTGTACGGGCGTGATGGCGAACTGCGGTTCCTGTCCGGCTTTCTCTCCCGCTGCTTCGACGGGGCCGGCGACGCCCTGCTGCTGCATGGTGAGGCCGGCATCGGGAAGACCGCCCTCCTCGGCGCAGCCCGGGAAGCCGCCCTCGCACGTGGCGGCCGGGTCCTGTCGGCGCTCGGCGTGCAGTCCGAAGCCTCCGTTCCCTACGCCGGGCTGCACCAGCTGCTCGCTCCGGTCCTGCCCGACCACGCTCCGTCCCTCCTGGAGCCCCAGCGGCAGGCCCTGTACGCGGCCTTCGGCATGAACGACGGCGCCGCGCCAGGGACGTTCTCCGTAGGGCTGGCCTCGTTGGAGCTGATCAGCAGCCTGGCCGACGAAGCCCCCGTCGTCCTGCTGATCGACGACGTGCAGTGGATCGACCGGGCGAGCAGCGAGGTGCTCGCCTTCGTCGCCCGACGGCTCGAAGGCGAGCGGGTCGCCCTGCTCACAGCCGTCCGCGAGGGTCACGAGAGCGTGCTGAACGACGCCGGCCTGGCCGAGATGCAGCTCCACCGGCTCGATGACGACGCGGCGGCGGCGCTCCTGCAGGCGCGCACGCCCGGGCTCGACCCTTCCCTCGGTCAACGGATCCTGGCCGAGGCCGCCGGCAATCCGCTGGCACTGGTCGAACTGCCGACGGTGCTGCGCGGGGACGGAAGCGTCCCGTCGGCGCTGCTGCCCCTGGTGCCGACCACCCGCCGCCTGGAGCGGTCCTTCCTCGCACGCGCCTCGGACCTGCCCGAACTCACCCAGACCGTCCTGCTGGTCGCCGCCGCCGACGACGGCGCCGACCTCGCGGAGATCATCGAGACCGCGAAGGGCCTGGTCGGCGGCGACCTCTCGGTCGCCGCCCTGGAGCCCGCCGTCGACGCGGGGCTGCTCGAGATCCGCGGGCCCGAGGTGCACTTCCGCCACCCCCTGGTCCGCTCGTCCATCTACCACGCGGCCGGCCCCTCCCGTCGGCTGAGCACGCACGCGGCACTGGCGAAGACGCTGGCCGGACAGCCCGAACGCAGGGCCTGGCACCGTGCGGCCGCGACCCCCGGGGCGGACGACGACGTGGCGCTCGACCTCGAACAAGCCGCCCTCAGAGCACTGAGCCGAGGTGCCCCACGAGCCGCGGCCGAGGCGCTGCTGCAGGCGGCCCTCCGCAGCCTCCCCCACACGCACAGGGGCCGGCTCCTCCTGCGCACGGCAGAGATCAACTTCGAACTCGGCGAGACCGCCACGGCACGCCAGCAGCTCGCCGAGGCACAGTCCGCGGAACTCCGGACCGAGGAGAGACTGCGCCTCACCCTGTGGAGCGAGGTGCTGAACCACGAGAGCTGGCTCAGCCCCGAGCGGGTGAGGGCGTTCGCCGACGTGGCGGACCAGCTGGCCGGTGCCGACAGCGCGGGCGCCGTACTCGCGCTCAACGCGCTGTGGCCCCTGTCCATCAGGTGCTGGCACGACAACCCGACGCAGGAGACCCGCGACCTCTTCGTCCAGGCGGCACGGCGGCTGCAGCGGCACGACAGCGACCCGATGGCCCTGTCCGTCGCCGCCCTGGGCGACCCCGTCGGTCAAGCGGCCCGGATCATCGACACGACCACCCGGATCGCCCCGGGGGCCGTGGACGACCCGGCCGAACAGCACGCCCTGGGCTCCTCGCTCACCGGGATCTGGGCGCTCGACCTGTCCTGGCCCTACCATTGTGCCGCCGTCGACGGCCTGCGCCGGCAGGGACGCCTGGGACTGCTCGGCGAAGCCCTCGTGTGCCAGGCGTGGGCCGCGCTCCACCTCGGCAAACACCGGCTGGCGCACACCGCGGCGGACGAGTCCCGGCGGCTCTCCCGCGACACCGGCCGATCCCTGTGGGCATGCGCCGCCGACCTGGTACTGGCCACCCTGGCGAGCGAACGCGGGGAGTCCGACACCGCGGACGAACTCATCCGGAGGGCCGAGGCGGAACTGCTCTCCGCCGGAGCGCACTCGATGCTCGGATTCGCCCAGTTCGCCAAGGGGCGTCACGCCATGGCCAACAAGCTGTACAACGACGCCTACGAGCAGTTGACGCGGGTGCTGGATCCGGCCGACATCACCTACCACCCGGTCCTGGGCGTCTTCGGCGCCGCGGACCTCATCGAGGCCGCGGTCCGCACCGATCGCACCGACGAGGCGGCGCACCATCACGCCCGGCTCAGTGCGCTGGCCGAGAAGACGACCGCCCCGCTCCTGAAGGCCATGGCCACCCGCACCCGCCCCCTGATCGTCGCCCCCGACCGGACGGAGGCCTCCTACGTGCAGGCCCTTGACGACAGGCTGCTGGTCAACTGGCCTTTCCACCGAGCACAGTTGCAGCTGTCCTACGGCCGGTGGCTGCGCCGCCAGCGCCGCATCCTGGAGGCCCGCCGACCCCTGCGGGCGGCCGTCGAGAGCTTCGACGCGCTGGGCGCCACCGTCTTCGCCCAGGACGCGCGGTCCGAACTGCGCGCGGCGGGCGAAGCCGTCCGCAGGGCCACACCGTCCACCGCGGACACCCTCACCCCGCAGGAACTCCAGATCGCCAGGATGGCGGCGACCGGGATAACCAACCGCGAGATCGGAACCCGCCTTTTCATCTCCCACCGCACGGTGGGCCAGCACCTGCGCCGCATCTTCCAGAAGCTCGACATCACCTCCCGCGGCCAGCTGCACCTGGCCGACCTCGGCGGCGAATAGCGACCCCGTCAGGCGCTGTAGAGGGCGGCGCGAAGAGTGTCGGCGGCCAGCGTGATGGCCGCCTCTGCCGCGCAGGTCCCGCGCAGGGCGTCGAGCACCACGAAGTCGTGGATGGCGCCCGTGAACCGCACGGAGACCACCGGGACACCGGCCGCGCGGAGTTTGCCCGCGTAGGCCTCGCCCTCGTCGCGCAGGACATCGGCCTCGGCGGTGATGATCAGGGCCGGCGGCAGCCCGATGAGTTGCTCGGTGGAAGCGCGCAGCGGGGAGGCGGTGATCCGGGCGCGTTCGGCCTCGTCGGTCGTGTACTGGTCCCAGAACCACCGCATGCCGTCGCGCCGCAGGAAGTACCCGGTGGCGAACTGGTGGTAGGAGCCGGTGTCGAAGGCGGCGTCGGTCACCGGCGAGAACAACAGCTGGTACACCAGCGGAACATCACCGCGCTCGTTGGCCATCAGCGTCAGCGCGATGGCCATGTTCCCGCCGGCCGAGTCACCGGCGACCGCGATCCGCGTGCCGTCCATCCCCTTCGCCGTGCCCTGCCGCACGACCCACTGGGCGACGGCGTAGTTCTGCTCGATGGCGACCGGATAGCGGGCCTCGGGTGAGAGAGCATAGTCGGGGAACACCACGGCGGCCTCGACACCGACGGCCAGTTCACGGACCAGACGGTCGTGTGTCCGGGCACCGTCGAACACCCATCCCGCACCGTGCAGGTAGAGGATGACGGGGAGGGTGCCCTCGGTACACGCGGGCTTCACGATCCGCACGCGAACGCTGCCGGTCGGACCGCCCGGTACGGTGATCCACTCCTCCTCGATCGCGGCCTTGGCGATCCCACAGCCCTGCATCTCCTCGACGGCCCTGCGCCCTTCCGCCGGAGGCAGCTCGAACAGGTACGGCGGGCGGGCGGTGGCCTCCGCGAAGGCGGCCGCCGCCGGTTCGAGCACCGGTTGGACCGGCTCGACGGCACCAGGCATGTGGTGGGTTCTCCCATGCTGCACGTGAGATGCGTACGTTGTTACCACGCTATGTCGCCCGACGCGGGGCACTGTGCCAGGAGTGCACACCGATGTCCCCACAGCGCGGAAGCCGAATCCTCGATCACGGCAGGGCCTGCCATTCACTGGGGCTCATGCCGTACTCCTCCCGGAAAATGCGGCTGAAGTGCGACGCGCTGACGAAGCCCCAACGGTTCGCCACCGCCGAGACGGCGATCCTGCGGTTCGGTGTGCGCCTCAGGTCGTTCCTGCAGGATTCCAGCCGGCGCTGCCGCAGCCACTGACCCACCGTGATGCCCTCGTGCTGGAAAATCTTGTGGAGGTAGCGGACCGATATGTGGTTGGCACGGGCGATCGAATACGGCGACAGGTCCGGATCCGTCAGGTGATTCTCGATGTAGTTCTGGATCTGCGCGATCAGTTCGCCACGGGCAACCGTCGAAAGGTCTTCTCGCTCCGTCTGGAGAAGTTCCATGACAAGGACGACGAGCAGATCCACGGTGGTGCGGGTGAGCCGGTAAATGGTCTCCGGACTGTGATCCCGCACGCCGGTGGTGAGCTCGGCCAGACAACTCGACACCAGTGCACCCAAGCCGCCACCGCCTTCCGAGATCATTCCCATGAGGCGGTCGCAGTCCGCTTCCGACAGCTCCAGCAGGCGACGGGGCAGACGAAGCACAGTGACCCGGCCGTCGTCGGCGAACCTCGGGGAGCGAGGCCGGACCGGATTACAGAAAACGAGGTCGCCCGCCTTCAAGGGGATCTCGTCACCATCGCTGGTGATCACCGCCGAATCGTCGACCGCCAGTGCCAGATGGAGGAACTCATCATCCCTCAGAGGCGTCGGGGAGACGGCCTGGATATGCCAGGACATCGTCGTCATCGATTTTCTCCCGTCGAATCGCGACCCGGAAAGCAGCAGCCCGCGCATCCATCGCGCGGTCGAGGCCGGCACCGCATCGACCGCTCGGTCGCGAGCAGGTGCGACGGCGGGCAAGGCGTTCGGCCGTTCCCAGCATCAGGACACGCCGCCGCAGGCGGCCTCATGCACCTCACTGTGGCAGGGAGCCTTACGCACAGGCATGCGTCACATGACCGTCGACACGACTACGCACCCGGCCGTGTCGCGTCGACGGGTGACTGAACGGGAGGCCTCAGCGGTACGTAAGCCTGCGCGAACCCCGAAGTCGCCTCCCCAGCCCGGAAGGTCTCGATGCCGTGCGCGCCATGAGCAGGATGAATCTGCTGTTCACGCTCACCTCCCTGTCCGTCGTGCTCGTCGCCGTCGAGCGCTTCTCCTTCACCACCAAAGTCCTGCTGCGGCCTTACGGATTCCTGCGCCTGCACGAGCTGCTGCAGATGACCACATTGATCCTCGTCACGGTGGGCATTCCGGCGCTGATGTTCCGAGAGGTCTCCCGCGACTTCTCGGCCCTGCGGTCGAGGGAGGGGAAATGGCTCTTCCTCCTCTTCGTCACCGGCGTGTACTTCTATGCCACCGGAAACGGCCTGCACGAAGTCGCCTCGGCCACCTTCAGCGAGTACTGCGATCCCAACGCCTTCACCGGCGATCTCTGCGGCGGCCTGTTCTTCAACGACTTCTACACCGGCAACGCGATGTTCTTCGTCGGCGCCCTGCTGATGAACACGAGCCTGCTGATCACCGAGAGCAGGAATCCGGACGAGTCGTCTGCCAGGAGCTCCCAGGCAGCCCTCGTGGTCAACGCGGCGGTGTACGCGGTGACCGTCCTGGCGTACGCCGGGTTCGACCGGGCCCCCGTCGGCCTGGTGTACTCCGCCGGGATGTTTTTGATCGCAAGCGCGTTCTTCCTGAAGGTCCGTCGGCAGTACCGGAAGTTCCCGTTCACCACCTACTGCGCCCTCGTGTACGCGCTCGGCGGGTCCGCGTCGATAGCGGTTCGGATATTCGCGTGAAGCCCCCGATGGCCGTTCCTCACGGCCGAGGTCGCGCTCGACAAGGCCTGGACCGCGGCGTCCTTCCGCACTGCCGCCCACGTATGGAGCGACTACCTCGTCAACCCCCGGGTCGCACCGCGCGCCCACCGGCCTCCCAGGCGCGAGCGCAGATGGCTGGGCGATGCGCCACGGGCGGATCCCCTCTCGCCGCGGCAGTAGCGTGAGGGCAGCCGAACCTGCGGCGAAGGCGCGGAAGCCGCCCGGGAGGAACGTGACCCCGTGCACCTGGCCCGCCCCGACCAGGCGGCGGGTGCAAACCCCGCCGTCCGGCCCGCGGACCTGTCTGCGCCAGGCCCGAGCTGCCCGACCTGTACACCTCGCTGTGCAACGCCGCCGCCGAGACCGTCCGCGTCGTCCAAGGCATCGAGGACGCCCCGGCCGTGCTTGGCGCCCCGACCCCCTCGGCCGGGTGGGACCTGCGCACGGTCGTGAACCACGTGATCCTGTGAACCGCCCACAACTTCGCGCTGCGCGCCGAGGGCGGCGAGGTTCCGGCCGAGTGGTACCAACGTGACTTCACCGCCGAGCCCGACTGGACCGCTGCCTATGCCGAGCAGGTCGACAAGGCGCTTGGCGCGTGGTCCGAACCGGCGGTCTGGCGGCGGGACATGCCGCTGGGCGACTCGGCGGCCCCGGCGACGGCGATTGCCGGGATGGATCCTGCTCGACCACGCCCTGCACGGCCGGGAGGCCGCACAGGGCTCCGGCCAGGTCTACCAGCTTGACGGGACGACGGCTGCTGCCGTGCTCGGCCAGGTCGAGCAGTGGGCCGACGCATTCCGCCAGTACGGCGGCTTCGCGGAGCCCGTCCCGGTCGCCGCCGAGGTGCCTGCGTCCGACCGCGCACTGACATTGTCCGGCCGCCGGCCAGTGGCCGGTCGAAGCCCGGCTCAAGGCTGAGAAGGGATCCTCCCTCCGAGACACCGGGCATGGATGCGGCGGGCCTACTGCGGGGCGTACACCACCGCACCGGCGCCGGAAGAGGGCTGGCCGGGCCTGCAGCTGACGGCCAGTACGAGCCGGTTCGGGCGGACGGTGCGGCCGAGCACCGGCCGTACCGGCTGGTCCGACACCGGCAGGAAGTGCCAGCGGGAGAGCAGGGCGACCAGTGCGATGGTCGTCCCCTGCCAGGCGGACCCCGCGCCGACGCACCCGTGGTCGTCCGAGCCGAACGGGATCAACATGCGCCGTGCGGCGGGGCCGTTGTACCGGTACGGGTCGAAGCGGTCCGGGTCGGGGAACAGGCCCGGGTCGTGGTGCAGTGCGTACGGGCTGATGAGGATCTCGTCGCCGGGCGCCAGTCGCCGATCGCCGAGCAGCACCGGTTCGGACGCGCGGCGGAGCAGGAACGGCCGCGCGTAGCAGCGCAGTGCCTCGCCGACCACCTGCCTGGTGTACAGCAGGGCCGTGAAGTCGGCGGCGGTGGGCGGCCGGTCGCCCAGCACCTCGGCGATCTCGGCAAGGATCCGTTCCTCGATGTCAGGCCGGCGCGACACCTCGTGGAGCACCCAGGACAGCACGGCGGCCGGCGCCTCCGTGCCGGCCAGGACGAGGCCGGTCAGTTCCTCGGTGATCTCGTCGTCCGTCAGGGCTGACTCGCCCTGAGCGGCGAGCAGCAGGGACAGTGCGTCGGTGTGGTGCTCAGGAGAGCTGCGGCGGTGGTCGAGTGCTTCGGCGAGGGCCGTGCGGACCGCGTCGGGCGTCGGCCGGAGCGGCGGCTCGGCGGAGGCGAGCCCGGGGAGGTCGTCGAGCATGGCCGGGAGTGTTTCGCGCAGTGCCCGGGTCAGTTCGAGCCCGGCCGGCCCGGCGACGAGCGACCGGGTGATGGTGGCCAGCGAGAGGTGCGTCATCTCGCGCGGGATGTCCAGCTCGCTCCGGTCGGTCCAGGAGCCCGCCGCCTCCGCCGCTGTATCGGCGGCGATCCGCGCATGGTCGGCGAGCCGGGACCAGTGGAAGGCCGGCTCGATCACCCGGCGGCGGGCCGCGCGGACGGATCCGGGGCACGCCGCGAGCCCGTGGCCGAAAGCCGGGCCCGGTCCGTCAGGAGCCGACCCGGCGTCGAACTTCGTGGCCTCGTCCACCAGGATCTGTTCGACCAGGTCCGGGGAGGTGACGAGGTGCAGCTTCCGAGACCCGAGGCGGACCGCGACGACCTCCTCGGCGGAGCGGACGGCGGCCACGAAGCCGCGCGGGTCCTCGAGCAGGTCGGTGAGCTGCGGCCCGTCGGCCGCGCCGGAGCGGTGGGGGCACTTCTCGGTGGGCACGGCGCGCTGGGCCGGGGTCGCGGACATGGTCTCTCTTCGCTTTCGGGGTGTCGCCGACCCGCATGACGGGTGCGGTGGCACGGAAGTTCAATCGCGTCCGGACCGGGTTCTGCCGAGTCCGGCGGGCCGGGGGGTGGCGCCGTGCGGGCACCGCACCCGGCCCGCCGCAGCGGGTCAGTCGGCCATGGCCGGGGCCGGACCCGGCGTCGGCTCGGGAGTCTCCGCTTCGGCCCGGTAGTCCTCCGGGCTGGTCTCGTCGGTGCCCTGCGGAGTCCGCGCGAGGCGGAACAGGACGGTGAGCACGGCGGCGACCAGGAGGTTGAGCACGAAGGCGGTCAGGCCGATGTAGCCGTTCTGGCCGATCAGCGGGATCAGCGTGGTGCTGCCGCCGAAGTGCTTGGTGGCGGGCGTGGCGATCCCGTACGCCTGCCAGGTGCCGTAAGCCATGCCGACCGCCCAGCCGGCCAGCAGCGCCCAGCGGTGGAACCACCGGGTGAACAGGCCCACGGCGACAGCCGGCAGGGTCTGCAGGATCCACAGGCCGCCCAGCAGCTGGAGGTTGATCGCGAACTGCTTGTCCATGCCGAGCACAAAGGCCAGCGCGCCGACCTTGACCAGCAGCGAGGCGATCTTGGCGACCTTGGTCTCCTGCTCGGGCGTGGCGTTCGGCTTCAGGAACTCCTTGTAGATGTTCCGGGTGAACAGGTTGGCCGCGGCGATCGACATGATCGCCGCCGGGACCAGCGCGCCGATGCCGATCGCCGCGAAGGCCACGCCGGTGAACCAGCCCGGGAACAGCTGGTCGAACAGCTGCGGCACCGCGAGCTGGGCGTTGTAGCCCTTGACGTCCTTGCCCACGCCGGCCGCGATCGCCATGAAGCCGAGCAGCGCCAGCAAGCCGAGCATCAGCGAGTAGGCGGGCAGGAGCGCCATGTTCCGGCGCACGGTCTTGCGCGACTTGGCGGCCAGCACGCCGGTGACGGTGTGCGGGTACATGAACAGCGCCATCGCGGAGCCGAGCGCCAGCGTGGCATACGCCCACTGGGCGTTCGGGCCGGTCACCATCGAGCCGGTCGGCTTGTGGGTGACGGGGCTGACCGTGCTGAACTTGGTCGCCGCCGCGTCGAAGATGTGCCCGTAGCCGCCCAGCTTCATCGGGAGGTAGACCACCGCGACGATGATCACGATGTACACCAGGGTGTCCTTGACGAAGGCGATCAGCGCCGGCGCCCGCAGACCCGAGGAGTAAGTGTACGCGGCGAGGACGGCGAAGGCGAGGAACAGCGGCAGGTCCTTCATGAACCAGTTCCCGCTGCCGCCGACCCCGAGCACGTCCAGCACCGCCTGGATGCCGACCAGTTGGAGCGCGATGTACGGCATGGTCGCCAGGATGCCGGTCACCGCCACCGCCAGCGACAGCGCCTTGGAGCCGTACCGCCCGCGCACGAAGTCCGCCGGGGTCACATAGCCGTGCACCCGGGCCACCGACCACAGCCGGGGCAGGAACAGGAACACGAGCGGGTACGCGATGATCGTGTACGGCACCGCGAAGAAGCCCGCCGCACCCGTGCCGTAGATCGCCGCCGGGACGGCTATGAAGGTGTACGCGGTGTACAGGTCACCGCCGAGCAGGAACCAGGTGACCCACGTCCCGAAGGAACGCCCGCCCAGGCCCCACTCGTGCAGGTGCAGCGCGTTGTCCGCCTTGCGCCAGCGCGCGGCGAGGAAGCCGAGCGCCGTCACCAGCAGGAAGAACAGCACGAACACCACGAGGGCCGGCACATTGACGTGATTGCTCATCACACATCACCGCCCCGGACAGCCTTGCGCTGCTTCTCGTCCCGCCCGAGCAGCAGGTACGCCGCACCGGTGAACACGGCCGACACCGGAATCCACAGAATCTGGTACCAGTAGAAGAACGGCATCCCGCCGAACGCCGGCGTCAGCTTGGCGTAGGAGGAGACCCACAGCACCGTGACCACCGGCACGGCCAGGGCCAGCCCGGCGAGCACCCGTTCCGGTGTCACCGGCGGCAGGCTGCGCGACACCTCTTCCCCGCTGGTTCGACGGACTTCCGTTGACATCTGTGCAGCCTCCGTGTTTCTGATCCGGCATCCACTCGGTCGGGCTCTCCCGGCCGGCGCATGCCCACCCTTACGGCGGTGCACCGGCTCGGGTTCAGGCAGTGGAGGAGCTCATTGCCCGGGAGCCGTCCAGGCCGCCAACCGCACCGACGCCCGCGCGGGACGACCACGGCGAGCCCGGCGACCAGCAGGCTCACCCCGAGCGAGACCGCGCCCCAACGGCGTTCCTTCCCACGGCAGTTGGCCGAGCCTCTGGGTGACCTACCTCACATGCCGGAGTTGGGGCGCGGTTGAGGAATTCGCGGACCGGTTCCGTCACATCGCCGGACGGCTGCCACCACAACAGGCGGCCGACGGACTACCGAGGGAACGACATGATCCGAGCACGCGCAGCGGTACTCGCGGCAGCCCTGGCAGTGGGCGCGGCGGCAGTGACGGGCTGTTCGCCGAGCGGACCGGCCGCGAAGCCCAAGCCCGCCGACAGCGCGACGGCGTCCAGCCCCGTCGACTACGTGCCGGGTACGGCGCGGGAGAACAACGCCCCCGCCGGCACTGGCGACTTCGCCGACGGCCCCGCGAACTCGCCGGCCGCGATGAAGTGGGTGCAGCTCGGCGCCGGGGCGGCGGGCGTGCTCAACCCGGTCGTCCACAACGCCACCGGCTTCACGCTCTACCGGTTCGACAAGGACACCACGAAGCCGTCCAAGTCCAACTGCAACGACGCCTGCGCCACCACCTGGCCGCCGGTCCTCGTCCAGCCGGGCTCGCGGATCTTCCTGGACGGCGTGTCCCGGGCGGACATCGGCTTCGTCAAGCGGGACGACGGCGCCCTCCAGATCACGATCGGCGGCTGGCCGGTGTACCGCTTCAGCAACGACACCGCGCCCGGCCAGGCCAACGGCCAAGGCGTGGGCGGCACTTGGTTCGCCGTGACGCCGGAGGGCGGCAAGGCCGGCCAGTCCCCGCAGGGTACGGACACCAACACCCAGCTGGACTACCAGAACGGCACCGCCAAGCAGCACGACGCGCCGCCGAACACCGGTGACATGTACAACGGGCCGCGCAACAGCCCCGAGGCGATGAAGTGGGTGCAGCTGACGGCCGGTTCGGCCGGTGGGCTCAGCCCGATCGTGCACGACGGCGCGGGCTTCACGCTGTACCGGTTCGACAAGGACACCGCGAAGCCGTCCAAGTCCAACTGCAACGACGCCTGCGCCGCCACCTGGCCGCCGGTCCTGGTGCAGCCCGGTTCGCGGATCTTCGTCGACGGCGTGCCCACCTCGGAGATCGGAATCGTGGACCGCACCGACGGAACCCGTCAGGTCACCATCGGGGGTTGGCCGGTCTATCGCTTCAGCAAGGACACCGCCGCAGGACAGACCAACGGTGAAGGTGTCGGCGGTACCTGGTTCGCGGTCTCCCCGCACGGCGGGAAGGTCCTGCGCCCGACGGAGGGTACGGGCGCCACCTCCTCCGCCGCGCCGAGCGCCGGCGCCTCCGCGTCCGCCTCCTCGCCGGCGGGCGCAGCCTCCTCGCCGGCGAGCGCTCCCGCCGGTACGCCGAGCGCCACCGCGCCGTCCAGCCCGGTTGCCTCCCCGGTGGCCCTCGGAAACGGCGTGGTCACCCTGGACAGCGGCCTCAACTTCACCGAGCCCGACGCCTCCGAGAACGTTGCCGGCCCGGGCTGCAAGAACACCGGCCGCGGTGACCTGGCGCTGTCCCTGGACCTCAGCGGCGGCCCGGTCAAGATCTGGACCGGCTGCGACTGCACCGGCGCCTCGGCCGTGGTGACCAGCAGCATTCCGGACCTTTCCAAGATCGGCTTCGACAAGAAGATCGCCTCGATCCGGTTCGGCGACTGACTGAAAGCCGGGGCACAAGGCCCCGAAGTCCCGACGCCCGCCGGTTCTCCTCGGAGAACCGGCGGCGTCTTGCTGTGATTCGGGCGCGCGGGAACCGGCTGACGTCCCGCCGCAGTTCGGGCCGGGCACCGGCCGTGAGAGGCCGTCCGTCGGGCATGGGCCGGGCGTTGAACGCCGACCGCTCGGCTCCCGGCCGGCCGTGGAGGTACCGACTGCCCGGTGTTGGTCCGGGCACGAAAACGACGACCGCCCGGCGCGAGCCGGGCGGTCGGGTGGGGGTGGGGGAAGCTGATCAGGAGACGTTGATCACGATCTTCCCCTTGGCACGCTTCGAGGCGCTGTAGCGCAGCGCGTCCATGGTCTCGTCCAGGTCGTACGACCGGTCGAGATACGGCCGCACGGCGCCGGCGTCGACCAGGGCGGCGAGCCTCTCCAACTGCTCACCGCTCGGCCGCATGAAGAACGGCTCGACCCGGATGCCGTGGCGCGCGGCCATCTCCTGGGCCTTCGGGACGAACACGGTGGAGACGAGCACGCCGCCGCGCTTCAGCACGCCGTAGGAGCGCTCCTGCGTCTCGCCGCCGAGGGTGTCCAGCACCACGTCGAATTCGCCGTCGACCTCCTCGAACTTCCGCGTCCGGTAGTCGACGACCTGGTGAGCGCCGTGCTCGCGGGCCTGCTCCGCCGCGTCGGCGGAGACCGTGGTGGTGATCTGGGCACCCAGGTGCCGGGCCAGTTGGATGGCGATCGAGCCTACGCCGCCCGACCCCGCGTGGATCAGCACCCGCTGCCCGGCGCTCAGGCCGGCCCGCTCGACCAGGCCCTGCCAGGCCGTCAGCGCGACCAGCGGCAGCGACGCCGCCTCGTCGAAGTCGAGGCTCGCCGGCTTGAGCGCGACGAGGTCCTGCTCGACGGCCACGTAGTCGGCGAAGGCGCCGGAGGTGGTCGGGTGGACTCGGGAGTAGACCTCGTCGCCGATCTCGAACCGGGTCACCGCCTCGCCCGTCGCGACGACCACCCCGGCCGCGTCGTTGCCGAGCACCAGCGGCATCGCGACCGGGTTCACGGCCTGCAGGGCCCCGGACGCGACGATGTGGTCGATCGGGTTCACGCTCGCGCGGCGGACGCCGATGAGCACCTCGGTGGCACCGACGGTCGGCTCGGGTCGTTCGCCGACTCGTACGACGTCGTCGATGGCTCCGTACGCCTCGATGTACGCTGCCCGCACGGTTGTCTCCTTCGGTTGGTAGTCCGTTCCGGCGCACCTGTTACGAGGGCCGCGGCCGCCGCGTTCAACGGATCAGCCCCGGAGTTCGGGGAACTGCTCGTCACGCCACTCGTGTTCGTTCGTCGTCGTGTGCTGCTCGCGCTCGCGGAGCTCGACACGGCGGATCTTGCCGGAGATGGTCTTGGGCAGCGGGTGGAACTCGACCCGGCGCACCCGCAGGTAGGGCGGGAGCTGCTCGCGGGCGTGCCGCAGGATCGCCAACGCGGTCTCGCGGGTGGGCTCCCAGCCGGGCGCGAGCGCGACATACGCCTTCGGTACGGCCAGCCGCACCGGGTCGGGCGCGGGCACCACGGCGGCCTCGGCCACGGCCGGGTGCTCGATGAGGACGCTCTCCAGCTCGAACGGGGAGACCTTGTAGTCCGAGGCCTTGAACACGTCGTCGCTGCGGCCGATGTAGGTGATCCAGCCCTCGGCGTCGCGGACGGCGACATCGCCCGTACGGTAGAAGCCACCGGCCGTCACCTCGGCATTGCGCTCGGGGTCGCCGAGGTAGCCGGTCATCAGGTTGACGGGAGTCCGGGAGAGGTCCAGGCAGAGCTCGCCCTCGTCAGCGGGCACACCGCTGACCGGGTCGACGAGTACCACGGGCACGCCTGGCAGCGGCCGGCCCATCGAACCGGGCTTCACCCGGGCGCCGGGCGTGTTGCCGACCAGCAGGGTGGTCTCGGTCTGCCCGAAGCCGTCCCGGATGGTCAGCCCCCACGCCCGTTCGATCTGGGCGATCACCTCGGGGTTGAGCGGCTCGCCCGCAGCCACGAGTTCGCGCAGCGCGCCCGGGCCCGAGGAGAGGTCGGTCTGGATCAGCATCCGCCAGACGGTCGGCGGGGCGCAGAAGGTCGTGACCTCTGCCCGGCGCAGTTGCTCCACCAGCCGCGCGGCGTCGAACCGGGCGTAGTTGTAGACGAAGATCGTCGCCTCGGCGATCCACGGCGCGAAGAAGCAGCTCCAGGCGTGCTTCGCCCAGCCCGGGGAGCTGATGTTCAGGTGCACGTCGCCCGGACGCAGCCCTATCCAGTACATGGTCGTCAGATGCCCGACCGGGTAGGAGGTCTGGGTGTGCTCGACCATCTTCGGCCGACTCGTCGTACCCGAGGTGAAGTAGACCAGCAGCGGATCATCAGCCGAGGTCACCGCCTCGAACGGCTGCTGCCCGACGAGCTGGTACGCGTCGGCGAACGTCGCCCAGCCCGGCACCGGCCCGCCGACCACGACGCGGGTGTACGCGCCCGGCACCGCGTCGAACTTGGCGGTGTCGGCGGCATTGGCGATCACGTGCCGGGCACCGCCGCGCTCGATCCGGTCCGCCAGGTCGACCGGCCCGAGCGCGGTGGTGGTCGGCATGATGACCGCGCCGAGCTTCATCACGGCGAGCATGGACTCCCACAGCTCGACCTGGTTGCCCAGCATCAGCAGCACCCGGTCGCCCTGGCGTACGCCCTGACCGGCCAGCCAGTGGGCGACCTGGTCGGAGCGCCGGGCCAACTCGTCGAAGCTGTACTTCGCCTCGCTGCCGTCTTCCTCCACGATCCACAGCGCGGTCGCGTCGTTGCCCCGGGCGAGCACGTCGAACCAGTCGACCGCCCAGTTGAACCGCCCTTCGAGGGCGGGCCAGTGGAACTCCTCCAGCGCGGTCTCGTGGTCTCCCGTCATCTGCAACAGCACATCCCGCACTGCGCGGTAGCGCTCGGTGGCGGACTTCGTCGTCACGGCAATCGGCTCCTCAGGAGAGGGCGGCCGGGCCTCGGCAAGCCCGGCGCACGTCGGTCGTTCTCACGTGCGCGCGGTGGCCGCCCGACGAACGTACGGGCGAGCGCCGCCGCACACGCAGACTCTTGACGAGCCGGCACCGCCGCGGGTTCACCCACCGCTGCTCAGTCGCCCTCCTCCGTCGGCACGAGCGCCGTCCGCACCTGGACACTCCGGCGCCGGGTGATGTGCAGAGCCCGTCCGGCCGGCAGCTGCTGCGCCGAGCCGGTGCTCACCACGTCGTAGTCGTCCACCACGAGGAACGTCTCCACCAGGACGCACGCCCACCACGCGGCGCCGCCGTCCGGGCCGCCTGTACCGCCTCGTGACGGTCCCGGTGGAGATTGGACATACGATCGCCGACCGGGGTAACTGTGCCGTATGCGAAATCACGTCACGGATCCGATGAGCGGAAACCTCCCGGAGGATTTCACCAGCTTCGTCGGCCGTCGGCGTGAGCTCGACCAGGTCCGCCGGCTGCTGTCGTCCGCTCGGATCGTGACCCTGACCGGTGTCGGCGGGGTCGGCAAGACCCGGCTGGCGCTGCGGTCGGCGGCGGAGCTGCGGGCCGGGTTCCCGGACGGCGTGTGGGTGCTGGAACTGGCCGCGTTGGCCGAGCCGTGGCTGCTGGCCCAGGCCGTCGCCGACGTCTTCGGGCTGCCGCAGTCGGTGCGCGGACCGCTGCCGGCCCTGATCGACCACCTGAAGGACCGCCGGATCCTGCTCGTGCTGGACAACTGCGAGCACCTGCTGGAGGCGGCGGCCGCCTTCGTGCTGGAGCTGCTCCGGGCCTGCCCGCAGGCGCACGTCCTGGCGACCAGCCGGCACCTGCTCGGCTTCCCCGGCGAGCACGTCCTGCCCGTACCTCCGCTGGCCTCGCCGCCGCTGGAGCAGCTGCCGGCGCCGGCCGAACTGGCCGAGTGGGAGGCCCCGAGCCTGTTCCTCGACCGGGCCCGCGCGGTGGACCCGGAGTTCACGCTGACCGAGCGGAACCGCACCACCGTCGCGCGGCTCTGCCTGCGGCTCGACGGTCTGCCGCTGGCCATCGAGCTCGCCGCCGCCCGGCTGCGGGTGCTGGACGTCGACCAGCTGCTGGAGCGCCTGGAGGACCGCTTCGCGCTGCTGAAGGGCGGCAACCGGGCCGGGCTGCCCCGGCAGCAGACCCTCGGCGCGCTGGTGGACTGGAGCTACCAGTTGTGCTCGGCGCAGGAGCAACTGCTGTGGTCCCGACTGTCGGTGTTCGCCGGGAGCTTCGACCTGACCGCGGCGGCCGAGGTCTGCTCCGGCGACGGGATCGAACCGGACGAGGTGCTCGACCTGGTCGCGGCCCTGATCGACAAGTCGGTCCTGCTGACCGAGGGCTCCGGCCCGGGCGGTGGCCGGCGGTACCGGATGCTGGAGTCCATCCGGGAGTTCGGACGGGCCCGGCTGGCGGAGTCCGGCGGCGAACCGGCTCTGTTGCTCCGGTACCGGGACCACTACCGAGCGCTGGCAGCCCGGGCCACCGCCGAGTGGTTCGGCGCCGAGCAGCTGACCTGGGCGAACCGGCTGCGCGCGGAACACGCCAACCTGCGTGGCGCGCTGGAGGTGTGCACGGTCGGGCCGGCCGGAGACGTCGCCGGGCTGGAACTGGCGGCGGACCTGTGGCCGTACTGGGTCTGCTGCGGCTTCCTGAGCGAGGGCCGCCAGTGGCTCGACCGGATGCTCGCGGCCGGTCCGGCCCGGACCACCGCCCGGGCCGGCGCGCTGTGGAGTTCGGGCTCGCTCGCCGTGCTGCAGGGCGACATCCCCACCGGGACGGCCCTGCTGACGGAGTGCGAGGACATGGCGGCCGAACTGGACGACCAGGAGCGGCTCGCCTGGGCCCGCCAGTACCGCGGGCTCGCGCTGATGTTCGGCGGCGGCGACCTCCGACAGGCGTCCGCGCTGATCGAGGACGCCGTGCGGCTGCACCGCGCGGCCGGCAACCTGCTGGGGCTCGGCAAGAGCCTCTACATGTGGTCCCCGGTGCTCTCCTTCCTCGGCGACGGCCAGCGGTCGGCGGCGGTGGCGCAGGAGAGCCTGGAGGTCGCGGAGGGGCAGGGTGAGCAGTGGTGCAGGTCCTACGCGCTCTACATGCTGAGCCTCGCGGCCTGGCGCGCGGGCGATCTGGGCTCGGCGAAGGCCCTGGCACTGCACAGCGTCCGGCTGCGGGCGCCGTTCCGCGACTCGCTGGGCCTGGCGATGGCGGTCGACATCCTCGGGTGGATCGCCTCGGCGGGCGGGAAGGCGGAGTTCGCCGCCCGGCTTCTGGGGTCGACCGAACCGATCTGGCAGTCCGTCGGCGCGCTGGAGTTCGGCTTCCAGGACATGGTGGCGTACTACGAGGAGGCGGTACGGCGTTCGCGCGCCCAGCTCGGCGAGCGGCTGTTCGCCGAGGCCTTCCACGCCGGCACCCGGCTGGACCAGGACGAGGCAGTCCAGCTCGCCCTGAGCGACACCGAGCCGCCGGTTCCCGCCGCCCGCACCTCGGGCAACGGCCTGAGCCCGCGCGAGCAGGAGGTCGCCGGGCTGGTCGCGCAGGGCCTCGGCAACCGGGAGATCGCCGAGCGCCTGGTGCTCTCGCAGCGCACGGTGGAGACCCACGTCAGCCGCATCATGACCAAGCTGGACCTCGGCTCGCGGGCCCAGGTCGCGGTCTGGGTGGTCCGGCGCGACGGCTGACGGACCGTGGTGGCCTCGGCGGCGCACACGTAGTCCGTCGGGTCCGGCCCGATTACGTGTTTCCCCGGATGCCGGCCGGGTGCCGCTCATCCGAGGATGAGGGCCGGGAGCAGCGTGGGCGGGTTCGGCCGGCCACGCCGGGGCTCCGCCGTACCGCTGAGGAGTTCCGTTTGGACGTCGTTCTCACCCCGCCGGGCATCGAGTCGGCGCGCCGCGAGGGCGTGGCACGCACGGCCTCGGTGTTGTTCGGCCGGGAGCGCGAAACGGCCGACCTGCGCAAGCGGGTGGACCGGGCACTGGCCGGTTCCGGTGGCGCGGTGCTCGTCACCGGTGAGGTCGGTGCCGGCGTGACCAGCCTGGTGTCGTCCGCTCTGGCCGAGCCGGCCCGGACGGGCGTGCCGGTCTGGCGCGGCGCGGCGGACGAGCTCGGGCGACGGTTGCCGCTGCTGCCCTTCCTGGAGTGCCGTACCGGGGACGGCCGCGCGCTCTACCGCTCCAGCCCCGACCTGGCCGAGCTGGCTCGTACCGCCGGTGGCGCGGTGTCGCTCGCCGCCACCAGCGGCCTGCTGCTGGAGGCGGTCGAGGAGCAGTGCGCCCGGGGCCCGCTGGCACTGGTGATCGACGACGCCCAGTGGCTGGACGACGCTTCCGTCGCGCTCTGGCGCCGGCTGGCCCGCGCGGCCGAGGACCTGCCGCTGCTGCTGGTGGCCGGGGTACGACACAGGCTGTGGTCCCGGCCGGTCGAGTCGCTGGTCGTGGCCGCCCGACTGGCCGGCGACGTGATCGAGCTGGGGCCGTTGCCGTCGCAGGCCGTCCTGGCGCTGGCCGGCCATCGGCTGGGCGCGGCGGCCGGCGAGAGCCTGACCACGCTGCTGGCGCAGGCCGGCGGCAACCCCGGCTACCTGCTGGAACTCCTCGACGTGCTGGACCGCCAGGGCGGGCTGCGCCGTAGCGGAGCGGCGGTGGAGCTGGCCGAGGGCGGGGCGGTGCCGGCCTTCACCGAGCTGGCCGAGCTCCGACTGGCCGAGCTGTCGCCGGGGGCGGCCATGGCCGTGCGGGAGGCGGCGCTGCTCGGGCGGCGAGCCCGGATGGCGGATCTCGCGGCGGTCACCGGGCAGTCCACGACCGAGCTGGTGGGCGCGGTGCGGGAGGCCGTGTCGGCAGGGCTGCTGGCCGAGTCCGAGGACGGTCTGACCTTCCGGCACCCGATGCTGTGGCGCGGTATCCGGGAGAGTGTTCCGGACGTGCTGCGCTGGTCGATGCACGTGGACACGGCGCGCCGGCTCGCCGAGTCCGGTGCCGAGCCGGTGCGGGTCGCCGAACAGCTGGAACAGGCCGGGCCGGTGCTTGACGGCTGGGCGGTCGGCTGGGTTCGGCGGCACGCTTCCGTCCTGGTCGAGCAGGCCCCCGAGCTCGCCGTGCCGGTGCTGCGCGCGGCGGCCGGGGACGGGCAGCTGGACGACCGGGCCAAGGTGCTGCAGGCCGCGCTCGCCCGGGCGATGCTCCGCGCCCGGAGGTACGACCAGGCGCTGGAACTGGCCCGGAACATCGTCGCCTCGACGGCCGACCCGGTGCTCACGGCCGAGGTGGCGTGGGACCTCGCCCGCAGCCTGCACCTGGTCGGCGGCCACACCGAGGCCGGCCGGCTGTGCGAGGAGCAGCTGACCAGGGACGGCGTGCCGCCTGCGTTGCGGGCCCGGCTGGCCGCCTGCCTGGTCTACTCGCTCATGGTGCTCGGCGAGCCCGTCGAGCACCGGCTCGCCGCCGCCGAGGCCACCGCCGACGCCCTGGTGCGCGCGTCCGGCGACCCGTGGGCCTCGGGCGGGCTGATGCTGTGCCGGGCCGTCGCCGCGCGGGCGGCGGGCGACGACGAGCGGGCGCTCGCGCTGCTGTCGCAGGCCGACGACGTGCTGTCCGGCCCTGAGGACGGCCGGCCGGAGCTGCGCGCGGTGGTGCTCTCCGAACTCGCCGACCTGCTGGGCGAGTCGGACGAGCGGGTACAGTCGGACGCCGCACAGGCCCGGGCCAATGCGTCGGCCGCGCGGTCGCGCACCCACAACTCCCAGTGGACGGCGGTCGCCGGATTCGCGCTGCACCTGCGCAACGGCGCCTGGGACCTCGCCGGGGGCGAACTCGCCGAACTGTGCCGCCCTGACGAGCCGCAGCCCATGCTGAGCGCGCACTGTGCCTACGCCGTCCAGCAGGCGGTGTGCGCGCCGCCGGAGGGCGCGTCGGCGCAGCTGCGGCTGGCGCAGCAGGTGGCGGGGGCCCGGGCCGTCGGGCGTAGCGCGACGCTGCTGCGGGCCGCCGAGGCGATCGCGGCCGAACGGGCGGGGGACTCCGCCCGCGCCCTGCGAGCTTTGGAGGGGGAACTGACCGCCG
Source organism: Kitasatospora sp. NPDC058190 (assembly GCF_042883685.1). Taxonomy (NCBI): domain Bacteria; kingdom Bacillati; phylum Actinomycetota; class Actinomycetes; order Kitasatosporales; family Streptomycetaceae; genus Kitasatospora; species Kitasatospora sp. NPDC058190. Next base: position 13,193 of record NZ_JBHVVI010000076.1, on the reverse strand, counting down.
AACGCGCTCCGGGAGCGGCGTACCGCCTGGTCTGGTGTCCCCGGGCGGTGCGCTACGCGCTGGACTGCGACCACCTCGAACTTGCCGAGCGGTTCGTCGGCTTCGCCCGGGAGTCGGCGACCGCGCAGCCGCTCCCGCACCGGGTGTGGGTGCTGGCCTGGTGCGAGGCGCTGGTCGCGGCGGACGACGCGCGGCTGTGTGCGGTGGCCGAGTACTTCCGGTCGGCCGGGCGGCGCACGCAGCTGGCCTGGGTGCTGGAGGACCTGGCCGCGCTCCGGGCGGCCACCGGGCAGACCGCGTCGGCCCGCATGACCCTCGCCGAGGCGCTCCAGCTGTACCGGGACCTGGGCGCTCTGGCGGAGGCCCGCCGGGCCGAGCAGCGGTTGCGCGCGGCGGGTGTCGAGGCGGTGCCCCGGCGCCGGACGGGCCGTGGGCGCGCGGCGGCCGGCTGGGAGGCGCTGACTCCGACCGAGCTGACGGTGGCCCACCTGGCGGGCCGCGGCCTGTCCAATCCGCAGATCGCGGAACGGCTGGGCATCTCCGCGCGGACGGTGCAGACCCACGTCTCCGGCATCCTGGGCAAGCTCGGCGCCACCTCGCGGGTCGCCATCGCCCAGGCACTCGTGCGCCGGGAGGAGTCCCCGACCGGCGGGTGAGGTGCCCGGCTACCACGCGGCCGGGTCCGCCGGGATGTGGTGCGGGATCTCGACCCGGGAGCGCAGCCCGAGTTTGGTGAGGATCCGCGAGACGTGGGTCTGCACCGTGCGCCGCGGCAGGTTGAGTTCCGCCGCGATGCCGGGGTTGGACATCGCCTGTGCGGCCATCCGGGCGATCCGCTGCTCGGTGGCGGTCAGCGACTCCCAGCCCCACTCGCGCCGGGCGCTCGGAGCGTCCGCCCCGTACGGGACCCCGAGCCGGCGGCACTCGGCGGCGGCCCGGCCCGCCGCGTCCTCGGCCTGCCGGTGGTCGCCGGACGCGGTGAAGGCGCGCGCCGCGTCCTGCAGGGTCTGGGCGTGCTCCAGCGGGCGCTCGGTGCGCTGGTAGTACGCGGCCACGTCCAGCAGCGCGACGGCGTCGCCCGCGAGCAGGGCCTCGCAGTGCGCGGCGGCCTGCTGCCAGTAGACGATCGCAGCGTGCTCGGCCTCCGCACGGCAGACCTCGGCGGCGTGGGCGGCGGCGGCACGGTCTCCCGCGGCCAGCGCGAAGCGGACCAGGTACGGCAGCCAGTGGAAGCGCATCCCCTGCTGGCGGATCCGCTCCGGGTCCAGGCACTCCAGCAGGGCTGTGGTCGCCCGGCTCCGATCGCCCGCCCGGTCCGCCGCCACCGCGTTGGCCAGCGCCAGCAACTGCCGGGTGTCGAAGTCGAACTCACCGGTCGGCCGGTCGGCGCAGAGGTCCAGGTGGCGCCGCAGCGCCGCGTCGTCGCCCCGGTGGGCCGCGATCGCGGCCAGCATCGCGTGCACCTCGAAGAGCAGCCAGTGCTCGGCCGTGTCCTGGTCGACGAGATGGTCGATCTCCGCCGTCGCCTCGTCCCAACGGCCCTGCTGGAAGCGGAGCTTCGCCAGGTCGACCGTGGTGGTGAGCGGGGTGACCCCGCCGCTGTGCTCGGTCGTCCGCCGCAGCGAGTCGACGGTGTCCTCGATGTCCGCGGTGCGGTCCAGGGTGCGCAGCGCGCGGAGCCGTCCCGACAGCGCGATGACCAGCGTGTAGCGCTCCGACGGATCCCGGCGCAGCGCGTCGATGGCGTCCTCGATCCGTTGCAGCGCGAGGTGCGGGTCCACCGACTCCGCGAAGAACGCGCTGAACCAGTTGGCCAGGCCGACCGCGAACCAGGCCTCGCAGGACCGGCCGAGTTCGATCGCCCGGTCGAGGTGGTGCTGCGCCGCCTCGGGCCGTCCCAGGTGGTGCTCGATCGGTCCGCGCTGGGCGTGCAGCGTGGCGAGCCACCTCGGCGGGATGTCACCGCGCGAGAGAGCCTGCTCGATGACGTCGACCGACTCCACGAGGCGCCCCGCAATGTGCAGTTGGATCGCCAGGTGGAAGCTGGCCTCGCCGACCGTCGCGGGGTCGGCGTCGGACGCCAGCAGCTGCCGGCAGAGCACCGGCACCTGCTCAAGCCGGTGGACCCGATGCAGGGCGTTCACCACCGCCAGGTACAGCCGGCCGTCCGGAGCCGCCGGGTCGAGCAGCGGCGAAAGCAGCTCGACGGCGATGGCGGGAGCCCGGTTGACCAGCGCCTCACTGTGCTCGTGCAGCCAGGTGCGCGACCAACTGCCTCGCGGTGCCCAGGAGTCCGACAAAGCGGCGGCCTTGGTCAGCTGCCGCAGCACGCGGTCCAGCGGGGCGTCCGCGGCTTCCAGCCGCTCGGCGGCCCTGGTGTGCAGCGACGCCCTGAGCGCGAGCGGGATGTCCTCGTACAGCCGCTCCTGGAGCAGCGGGTTGCGGAAGGCGGTCGTGCTGCCGTGGAGGCCGATCAGGCCGAGCGCCTGTGCGCCGGTGAACCTCGGCGCCAGCTCCCGGGCCGAGCCGTCCAGGACGGCCAGCGCCTCCTGGGTGCCGAACTCCGGTCCGAGCACGCTGAGGGTCTGCAGGAACTCGCGGTCCTCGGGGCCGAGATGGCTGATGCGGTTGCGGACCGCTCCGGCCAGCGTGGCACCGACCAGCTCGGTGGCGAGGTCGACCGCTCGGCTGCCGTCCGCGGCGGGCCGCAGGAGGCCCTCGCGTCCGACGTGGCCGAGGAACTCGACGGCACACAGCGGGCTGCCACCCGTGCCCGTCAGCAGCTGGGTCAGCCTGGGGCCGGGGGGTGCGCCGAGGTGGTGCTCGGCGAGCGCGGTCAACGCGGCGGTGTCCAGCGGGCCGAGGCGCAACAGCGGGCCTTGGCGCCGGGTGCGGCCGCGGCGCAGGGCGTCGACGGCGGCGCCGACCGCCCGGCTGCGCACCGCCCCGACCAGCAGCAGCGGCAGTTGGTCGGCCTGCCGGGCGAGCCGCTGCCACCAGATGGCGGTGGCGTCGTCCACCCACTGGAGGTCGTCGATGAAGAGCAGCACCGGGCGTTCTTCGCAGGCCGTCTCGACCAGGCCCAGCAGACGCTCGATCAGGGCCGGGATGGCGTCCTGGTTCGCCCCCGCGCCGGTGCGCAGCAACTGGCGGATCTCCGCGCGGGCGGCGTCCTCGCCACGGCGGTGGACGCCCAGCGCGTCGAGCACGGGCAGCAACGGGAACTCGCCGGCGGCCTCGTCGCAACAGCCGCGCACGAGGGTGAAGCCGGCCGCGAGCGCGTCCGCCTCCAGTGCCTGGACGAGGGTGGTCTTGCCGCTCCCGGGCTCGCCCTCGATCAGCACGGCCTCGCCGTACCCCTGCCGGGCCTGCGGCAGCAGCTCCGTGAGCCGGGCCAGCTCCGTGTCACGTCCGAACAGCGGCACCGAGGGGGATTCCGTCATGGTCTTCCGCATGCTGGCCGCTGCCCTGCCCTGTCTGTTCGCCCTTGACCTGAAAAGAGAGCCGTTCAACCGATTGTCAGACTCACGCGGGGATGGTACTGGACACCGGCCGGACGTCCGCCTGCCGCCGACCGGTGGCGCGAGCGAAGTGGCGAGACCGTGACGGGGATCACGCTGAACCGGACGCCCGGCCCGTCCGTAAGGTGAGAGGACGTCGAGTGGGAGGCGGCCCGGCCGGGCGCTCCCACTGCTGCCCCGGAAGATTGTCAGGCTGATGAAGCATGCTCAGGAGCGGCTGGTGCGCGAGCTGTACGCGCGGCACGCCGCTGCGGCCTATCCGCAGGCCCTCGCACTCGCAGACGGTGACCGGGAGCGGGCCGGTTCGCTGCTCCGGGCTGCCCTGATGGGCGCTCTGCGCCGCCCGGCCGCTGCGGCCGGTGCCGACATCGGCGGCCGGCTGGCCGACGAGCTGCGTCGGCGGTCCGCCGCCCGCCCGCGGTTCGGGCTGCTGCGAAGGCGCCGCGGTGCCCCGGCCGAGCCCGAGCCCGCTCGGCCGCCCGTCGGGCCGCCGGTCATCGCGGACACGCTGGCCGGACTGCCGTCCGAGCACCGGGACGCCCTGGTCGAGACCTTCCTCAGGGGCCGGACCGTGCAGCAGGCCGCGGAGGCCCTCGGCGTTCCGCCTCAGGCGGTGAAGTCCCGTCTGTACTACGGATTGCACCGCCTTGTCCTCGCGATCGAAGAGCAGGAGTCGGCCCGGTGAACCGGGGTCCCGCCTGCGCCGACCTGGGCGCCTACGTACTCGGCGGACTGGACGAGCCGGAGACCGACCGGTTCGAGGAGCACCTGCTCGGCTGCGAGCAGTGCCTGAGCGAGATCGGATCCTTCCAGTCGGTGCGCGACCTGTTGCTCCCGCTCGTCGGACAGCCGCTGGAGCCCGCCGTCGCCGGCGAGAGCCGCACGCCGGTCGCAGGCCCGCCGGGTGACGACCTGCTGCACGAGCTGCTGCGGGACGTCGCCCGGGAGCGGCACCGCGCGACCTGGCGGACCGTGGCGGCGCTGACCACTGCCGCCGCGCTGCTGGTCGCGCTGCCCTTCGTCGCGCTGTGGTCCGACTCCGGTCGGCCGGTGGCCGGCGGCCCGGTCACTTCGATGCCCAGCCCGGCCGCGATGCTGATGATGACCGGTGAACAGCACACCGCCACCGAGGCGGTGACCGGCGTCACGGGGACGGTCGGCCTGGAGGACAAGGCCTGGGGCACCCATGTCGCGCTCCAGCTGAGCGGCGTCGACGGGCCGCTGGTCTGCTCGCTGGTGGCGGTGTCCAAGAGCGGCGAGCGGGAGCCGGTGACCAACTGGTCGGTGCCGTCGCCCGGGTACGGCGTCGCGGGTCACCCCGATCCGCTGGTCGTCCACGGCGGCACCTCGCTGACCCGGCCGCAGCTCGACCACTTCGAGGTCCGCGCCGCGGACGGCCGCCGGCTGGTGTCGGTACCCGTCTGAACCCGCTCCGCCCCTGACGAAGGGGACGGCCCGGTCCACTGGACCGGGCCGTTCTCGCGTTTTCGACCACCGTCCGCGGCGCGGCGGCGCCGCCCGCTGAACGGAACTGTCACGAAACCCCGCCAACCGGCACATCGTCGCAGGTCAGCGCGGTGACGAAGGCCTGATCGCGGCCCGGCCGCCGGAGCACCGGGACGAGCGGGCGACCGTTCGACCCGCGAAATCCGACGTTCGTCGCGCACGCCGGCGCCCCGGACGTGCCGTCACCCCGGCGAAACGGCGCGGACCGCGCGCTTGCGGAGCCAGTTGGCGGATGTGCGCGATCGGGGCGGCCGGGAGGCTCGGTATGCCTCGCCAGAGAGAGCAGGCACCACCGCACCAGAGGACCCTCATGACCCAGCTCGCCCGCCAGCCTCAGGCCGCTCCCGCGACCGGGCCGCGGATGACCGACGCCGAATTCCACGCCCTGCTGACCACGCACCAGCCGGCCGTGTACAGCTACATCGTCAAGCGCACCTTCGGCGACGCCCAGCTGGCGGAGGACCTCACCCAGGAGGTCTTCGTCCGGGCCTGGCGCCACCCGGAGATCCTCACCACGGACCACGGCACGCCGCTTCCGTGGCTCTACCGGGTGGCCCGGAACCTGCTCATCGACCACCTGCGGGCCCGCGGCAGCCGGCCGACCGAGGTGGGTGCGCCGGACTTCTCCGTCTTCGCGGAGAAGGCCGCGCTCGGCGACGAGATCGACCGGCTGCTGAACAACTGGTCGGTCCGCCAGGCCCTGGCGTCGCTCAGCGAAGCGCACCGGACCGTACTCACCGAGCTGTACTTCAACCACCGCTCGCTCGCCGAGACCGCGCAGTTGCTCGGGGTTCCCGAAGGAACCGTCAAGTCCCGATGCTTCTACGCCATCCGCGCCCTGCGCCTGGCGCTCCAGGAGCACGGCCTGCCGCTGTAGCGGCGCTCTTCCCGGACGGGTACGCGAATTCGGCGAAGAAATTCCGAACGGAATTGAGACCCGCCGCCATTCGGTCCGTAAGGAGGGATGCGGGCGACGACGAAGACCGCCTCGCGCCTCCCACTACCTGTCAGCCAGGAAGGCCACCATGCCCACGTTCAGCCGTACCGCCCTGCTCGCCGTCGCCGGCGTCGCCGCCCTGACTCTGGTCGCCGCCTGCGGGTCCGACGGCACCTCGGGGACCGCTTCGCCCGCCTCCGCCCCGGCCTCCTCCGCCGCGGCCTCCGGCGGCCCGGCGCTCGTGGCGGCCGGCTCGAACACGCTCGGACCGATCGTCACCGACGCCGACGGCAACACGCTCTACCGGTTCGACAAGGACACCGCCAATCCCTCCGCCTCGAACTGCACCGGTGCCTGTGCCACCACCTGGCCGCCGGTACCCGCCGCGGAGCACATCCGGGCACAGGGCGTCGACAGCGCGCTGATCGGCTCCGTGACCCGGACCGACGGCACCAAGCAGCTCACCCTGGGCGGCTGGCCGCTCTACCGCTACGCCTCGGACGCCAAGCCCGGCGACACCAAGGGCCAGGGCGTCGGCGGCACCTGGTTCGCGAGCACGCCCACCGGCACGAAGGCCCCCGCAGCCACACCCGCCGCCAGCGCCGTCCAGAGCGGCAACGGCTACGGCTACTGAGCAGCCCCGGGAGCGGCGCGCCGTCTGACCGGCCACCGTGCCCTCCGCTGTCCACGCCTTCTCTCGAAAGGGTGAGTTCCATGTCCGGTGCCCCAACGCACGCCGGGCTCTGGCCGGCGGACCGGGCCGGCGAGGACCCGATGGCCGACGCCGCCTGCCGGTACGTAGACCCGGAGCTGTTCTTCCCGGACAACCGCGGCGGCGGCGGACCCCCTGCCGAAGCCCGGGTGACCAGGGCCAAGCAGATCTGCCGGGCCTGCCCGGTCCGCCGCAGGTGCCTGCGTCAGGCGGTCCGGGACCGCGAACTGTACGGCGTGTGGGGCGGCCTCACCGGACAGGAGCGCCGCGGGCTGCTCAAGCAGGTGCAGAACTTCCGCGGCCTGCCCGCCGGGGTGCCGGCCCGGCTTCAGCACGGCGAGCCGGTGCGGGTCCGGGGCCAGGACCGGCCCGCCGTCGCGGCCACCTTGGTCAGGGCCGGCTGGAGCGAGCAGCGGATCTGTCGCGCTCTCGGCATCGATCCGTCAGAACTGCGGGCCGTGCTGCGGGTCGCCCGGCGGGTGCTGTGGGTGATCGACCTGGTGGGCACCGACCAGCCGCCCGCCCTCCCCGAGGGCCGCCGCCGGCCTGCGGACCCCACCGCCCACTGGCGCCGGCCTCCGGGCGGACTGCCGCACGCCGCCTGATGGGAGCTACCGAGTCGGAGAGACTCGGTGCCGTAGCCGCCGGCAGGTGAGCACTCTCGCGGCCGGAGCCGTTCGAGCACCGAAGTACCTGACCAGGGGAGGAAGAGTTGCTGCTGATCTGAGGAGATCGACCCTGCGGTGACCGGCGATTCGTCGCGGTGAACCAGTGTCTGCACACGTCCGTAAGACGGCGGGTGCAGGAAATCCCTGCCCGGGCAGAGCAGTAAAGGCCGACCGTGAAGACCCTTGCCACCCCGACCAGCCGGGACACCGCCGACTGTGGGCTCTTCGGCCCGTCCTCGGTGACCTGGCACCTGCACGCCGATCCCGCGATGTGGGCCGGTGGGATCAGCGCACTCCACCTGCAGGCGCTGCATCCCCTCGCGGCTCTCGGCATCGTCCAGAACTCCTCGTTCGAGACGGACCCCTTCGGCCGGCTCTTCGGCACCGGCTCCTTCATCGTCGCCACCACCTGGGGCACCCGTGCCCGGGCGGAACAGGCCGGCGCCCGGGTGCGGGCCGTGCACGAGCGGCTGCGCATCCACGATCCGCGCAGCGGCGCGGTGCACCGGCTTGACGACCCGGACCTCCTGCTGTGGGTCCACTGCGCGCTGGTCAGGTCCAACCTGCACGCCGTCCAACGAGGCGGCCTGCCGCTGCGCGCCCGGCAAGCGGACGACTACGTCCGCGAACAGCGGCGCATCGCGGCACTGGTAGGGCTCGCCCCCGACGATGCCCCCGGGTCGGTCGCCGACCTGGAGGACTACCTGGCGGGCATGCGGCCCGTGCTGACCGCCTCCGCCGAGGCACTGGACATCCACCGCTTCGTCTCCCGCCCACCACTGCACGGGCCGCACCGCGCGCTGCGCCCCATCTGGAGCGCGGCCTCCCGCCTCGGCTACTCGCTCATGCCCTCGTGGGCCCACGACCTCTACGGCCGGCCCGGCCGGCCCGCGACGGTGGCGACCGGGATGCTGCGCACCGCTCGGGCCACGGCTCTGCTGGTCCCGTGGCGCACCCGGCTCGGCTTCCCCACCCGCGATCTGCACCAGGCCGTCGAACGACTGGGACGGACGGCGCTGCCCTCCCGCCGCCGACTGCGTGGGCGCACCACGCCTACGGCGACTGATCGCAGCCAGTGAGGCCCGGTTCAGCGTCGGCGCAGTGATCTTCGTCGCGGCTTCCCTCTGAACATCGGCCTGGCCGGGGCCGTCATCCAGGCTGAGCGACGCACACAGCGCGTCCCGGATCACGAGGAGATCTTCATGACGGACTTCTGACAGCAGTCGGGCTCTCGCCCTGTCTTGGTGGTCAGTCACCGGTGCCGGTGGCCCTGCCCCGGGCGTACCGGTCGCGCATCGGCCAGTCGCGACCGATGCGCATGCTTCACAGCCGCCGCATCGCCACCACGGCGGCCCCGTACACGTAGAAAACGGAAAAAGGTTGCACACGACCGTACGCGCCATGTTCAGCACAGTTCCGCCAGACCGCGGTCCCGACTCCCCGGCCGACCCGCGGCGCCGCCTCCTGCTCGAACTCGGTGCAGGCCTGTTGAGCGGCGGCCTGCCCGTCCACGATGTGGAGGAGGAACTGCGCGGGCTCGGACGGACGCTGGGAGCGCCCGATGTGCGGGTCGCCGCCCTGACCACCGGGCTGTTCGTCGCGCTGAGCGCGGACGACGCAACCGCGTTCGAGCCCGTCGGCCCCGCACTGCGGTTCGAGCAGACGGCCGACCTCCTCGACGTGGTGCACCGGCTGCGCGCGGGCGGACTCGAAGGGCACCGGGCGCTGCGCGACCTGGACGCGATCCGCCGGGCACCGGCGCGCTGGCCCGCCTGGGTCGCGGACCTCGGGATGGTGCCGGTCGGGGTGGGGCTCTGTCTCTACCTGCAACCGGTGGCGTCGAACGTCCTCGCCGCCGCGATCGGCTCGCTGCTCGTGGCGGGCCTCACCATGACGGCTCGCCGGCTGCCGCTGCTGCGGCCACTACTGCCGGTCACCGCCGGCTTCCTCGTCTCCGTTCTCGTGCTGGGAGCAGCCCGGTTCGCACTGCTGGACGGTCCGCTGCGCACGATCGTCGCCACCCTGGCGGTCCTGCTGCCGGGCGCTCTTCTGGTGACCGGACTGTCGGAGATCGCTGCGGGTGCGGCCAGCGCCGGAACGGCCAGGCTGGTGTCCGGCTCCGTGCAACTGGCGCTCTTCCTCACCGGCGTGGTGGCCGCCGCCACCGTCACCGGTGTTCCCGTCTCCGCGCTGGCCGACACCCAGGTGGCCACACCCAGTTGGTGGGTGATCTGCCTGGGACTGGCGCTCGCCGTGGCCGGGCTCGTGATCAACGTCAACACGCCGCCGCCGGCCATCCCGTGGATCGTCGCGGTGATCGCGGTGGCGGCCGGCGTCCAGGTGACGGTGGGCTCCGCCAACGGCGCGGCAGTGGGCGGCCTGGCCGGCGCGGTCGCCGCCGCGGCTGCGGCCACCGTCGCGCATTGGCTATGGGGCGGCTCATCCTGGCAGGTGCTGTACCTTCCCGCGTTCTGGGTCGTGGTGCCCGGCTCCTTCGGCCTGCTCAACACCGCACAGATCGAGGTCGCCAACGGGGCACACGCCGTGCTCGCAGCCGTGTCCGCCATGTTCGGGGTTTCCATCGGCACGCTGATCGGCTCGGTTGTCAGCCGGATTCCCCAGCCCACGGCCGCTCCGCCGCGGCCGCGGCCCTGACCACGCCGACAGCCGCGATGCCACCGGCTTCACACGAGTGGCGCAATCGGCGAACGCCACGGCCCGCCACCCGCCCGCTCGCACGGTTCATGGGTCAGGAACTCGAGCCGCCGGGGATCGGAGGCGAAGATCCGGTTGCAGTGCATGTGCAGCACGGATGCCAGCGGCCTGGAACGCGTAGCGCTCCAGAACCGCTTCACGCTGCCTTTCTCGGTCGGGTCGCCGAGCCAGCGAGCTGGCCTGGGCGGGCGTTGGCCGCGGGCTCGCGAGCTACCTCACGAGCCCGCAGGGCCGCAAGCACTACCAGTGTCGGACCTTCGTGTCCGTGGTGCCTGATAGCGTGCCGGGCATGCCGCACCGCGCCACTCCGCGCCGCACGGGCCACCTTTTGCCCCTGGCCGTCGCCGATGCCTTGTGGCCCGAGTTGATGGCCGACAGTGTGTTCCCGGCCGCTGGGCAAGCGTTCACCGGCTCCCCGGCCGATCCGCGGGTGGGGTACGTGCTGCTTGGCGCACGTGCGGTGCCGACGGTGAAGGGAGTCGGCGGCCGGTGGCATGTTCAAGAGGCCGATGTGCACCGGGCGGCCGAGGAGCTGCGTGCGGTCACGGTGAGCGGGGTCGGCCTGGTCCGTGTCGCTCCTTTCCGCGGGTCACTGAAAGCGGGGCAGAGGGAGGCGCCGGCGCTGCAGTGGCGTCGGCGCCTGGGCCAGGAATGGGCCCGAGCCCGCGTCGATGCTGCCCCTGGGCGGTTACTGCGCGACAGCGACCATCTGCCGCATCTGGCGGGGATCGACTGGCGCCGGTCTCTGATGGAGCGGACCGGAGCGGGGGCAGGGGACACGTGGTGGCTACCTCGCACGCTGGTGAAGGTGCTGGACGCGGCCGAGCACGCCGAGCAGCGGTGGTTGCTGGCCGCGCGGACCTGCCAGAGGTGCGGCTCCGTGGCGGACCAGCCCGAGCAGTGGCGGATCCCGGCCGGCAGCAGCTGGCAGACGATCTGCCCCGACTGCCGCACAACCACGCTGCGCCCGTACAACGGGGAGCTGGAAGGCCACGTCTACTCGGTGCTCAGCAAGAAGCGCGCCAAGTTGGAGGTGTCCGGGTGGAGGTGCGCCGTCTGCCAGGAAGCACCTGCCCTCGCGGTCGACCACTGCCACGAGCACGGCTACGTCCGCGCGCCCCTCTGCCAGTCCTGCAACACGCGGGAACGACCGAACTACCTCTACCGCAACGACGTCTACGTGACCAGCCGCTACGCGCCCCTCCTCCATACCCACGCCGAGGACTGGCTGCGACACTGGCACCGCTGCCCCGGCTGCCGCGCCCGCACCACGCTGCCATTGCCGCACCTGGCAGCACTGACCGCACTCCTGGTCGGCGAACCGCTGCGCCCGACCCACCGCACCCCCCACAGCTCCCGCGGACGCAAGCCCTGCGGTGAACTGCGCGCCTCCTGGACAGGCAGTCACAACGCTCCCCGCTCCTGCATGATCACCCTGAGTGTGGACTACTGTCCCAGCGGGGAGCACCGCATCCTGGCCCAAGTCCCCTACCGCGAAGCCGTCGACCGATTCCGCACCTGGCTGGCCGAGACAGCCCCGGCGGTGGCCGCTGCCGCAGGACCCGGCCGCCATGACACCGCCCCAGCGCAGTTCCGCCCCGTCGTTCCGGACACCAACAGCGAGGGCCTGGCGCTGTTCTGAGCGTAGTCGGGGGCGTGTTCCTCCCCGACCAGGTGGGACAGGGCACGTCAGGGCTGGTGATTTCGCTGACGGCTGGGGAGGCCGGGCCTTGAGCGCTGTCGGCTCCGACCAGGCCGCGTGAGCCGTATGGGCACGGCGAGGACCCAGGTGGCAGGCCGGCGTCTGCGGTGCCGGAGCTGCTGCCCGTCCGTAGAGCTCCAAGCGGTTTCACTGCGGCTGACCTCGGATGATGCGTCAAGCCTGTTGGGCTCGAAAAGTCATCGCTGCAGGTGGCAGCGATAGGGCAATTTCGACTGACGCCACGTCCGCTTGATCGTTTCGATGCTGTACAAGGTGGCCCGCAAGCTGTTGTTCGTCCCCAGGGTGCTGCCACGCCGCGACACAAGCGAAGGATGCCGAATTACTCGTGCTCCGGCATGCGAACGCTGCACTGCGTCGTCAGATCACCGACCCAGTCCACTACGAGCCCGCGGACCGCTTCCGGCTGGCCGCGCTCTCCAGCCTGATACCCCGTCCCCGGTGGCACGCGGTCTTCGCGATCACGCCCGGTACTCTGCTGGCCTGGCATCGCAGACTCGTCACGGCGAAGTGGGACTACAGCGCGCGGCGCATTCGCACCGGACGACCACCAATCAGGTCGGCACTCAAGAAGTTGATCCTGCAGCTCGCCCGCGAGAATGCGAAGTGGGGACGCAGGGCACATCCAGACTTCGCCCCACTCATCCCAACCGGCACTGGAACCGACAGAACCACAGGTGGCCCGCACTTGACAAGATCAAGTGCAGGCCATTGTGAGAAGTTGTGAGAGGCTAGCATCGACGCTGTCGCACCGTCAGAGAAAAACAGCCTCTGACCTGCGACTTTACGTCGGGACGACAGGATTTGAACCTGCGACCCCTTGAGCCCCAGCGGGCCCCCGCTTGGGCATGATGAGCACCGGAACATCCCGTCGAGCGGGCGCGTCGCCGAGGCCGACACGGCCTGCGCCGACCTCGCGATTCACGCGCTCGGGAACAGGGGGCCACCCGCCATGAGGCCGCCGTCGACAAGGAGATGTGCCCGGTGACGTAGCTCGCCTTGTCGGAACCCAGGTACTGGACGGCCTCGGCGATCTCCTCCGGGGCACCCGCCCGGTGCATGGGCAGCACCGAATCGACCGCGGCACGCGCCGTGTCGTCGCCGGTGAACCGGTCGTACATGGCGGTCCGGGTGTAGCCGGGCGCGACCGCGTTGACCCGGATACCGTGAGCGACGCCTTCGAGCGCGGCCGACTTGGTGATGCCGACGACGGCGTGCTTGCTCCCGACGTACAGGGCCGCCCCGGGGTAGCCCATCAGGCCGAGGGTGGAGCTGACGTTGACGATGCTGCCGCCGCCCTGTTCCCTCATGACCCGGAACTCGTGCTTCAGACAGAGCAGTGTTCCCTTGACGTTGGTGTCGAAGGTGGCCTGGTAGGCCTCATCGGTCACTTCGGTGACAGGGCCGGGTGTTC